>JBOGEU010000333.1:0-3085 GCA_050741995.1 Acidimicrobiia bacterium
GCCAGAGGCAGGGCCCCTTCCGAGCACCGAGTATCGAGTACCGCGGCCGAAGGCCGCGCTACTTGAGCTCGACCGTAGCCCCGGCGGCCTCGAGGACGTCCTTGGCCTTGTCGGCGGTCTCCTTGTCGACAGCCTCCAGCACATTGGCGGGGGCGCCGTCGACGAGATCCTTGGCCTCCTTGAGACCGAGGCTGGTGAGGCTCCGGACTTCCTTGATGACCTGGATCTTCTGGGCACCGGCCGAAGTCAGGACGACGTCGAACTCGTCCTGCTCCTCTGCGACCGCGGCTCCGGCGCCGTCACCGCCTGCAGCCGGGGCGGCAGCCACCGCCACCGGGGCGGCGGCGGTCACGTCGAACCTATCCTCGAAAGCGTCGAGGAACTCCTTGAGCTCGAGGACGGTCATGCCCTCGAACGTGCTGATCAGCTCATCTGTGCTGAGCTTGGTCTTGGCAGCCATATCTCACTCCTCCTCGGCCGATGCGGCCGTGTCGGTCTCGGTGGGCTCCTCCGGAGGCTGGATGGCGGTCGATTCGCCCCCCGCCGGCGCGGTCTCGCCCAACTCTTTCTTCTCCAGAAGCTGTTGGAACATCGATGCGGCACTGCGATTGAATGACGCGAACAAACCCGCAGCCTTCATCAGCGGGGCCTTGGCGGCCCCGGCGATCTTTGCCAGCAGCACGTCACGGGACTCGATTTCGGCGAGTCGGGATACCTCCTCCGGACTGAGGATGTTCCCCGACAGCACTCCTGCCTTGAGCACGAAGACCTCGTGGGCCCTCGAGAAGTCCTTGAGCGCCTTGGCCGTGGCAACCGGGTCGCTTTTGGCAAAGGCGAGGGCGGTGGGCCCGAGCAGGAACTCGTCGAGACCTGACAACCCGGCATCGCCTGCGGCAAGCCGGGCCAGGGTCATCTTGACCACTCTGTACTCCGCCCCGCTGGCACGCAGGTTCGCCCGCAGCTCCTGGACCGCCTTCACGGACAAACCGCGATACTCGGTCAGGAACACCGCTTCGGATCCCTCGAGACTCTCTTTGATGTCGGCAACGGCCTGAACCTTTTCCGGTCTTGGCATTCGCTCCTCCGGTCGGTAGACAACAGAACCCCTCGGCATCGAGACAAGGGGCTCACGAGGAGCGACCTGCGTTGGCGGGAGATCCCATTGAGCCCGAAGGCACCGACGGTCTGGGGCCGAGGTGTTGGAGTTGCGGGACGAATTGTATCGGATGCCGGAGACTGGGCAAAACTCTGGGGAGGGGCCTTTTTCTGTCGGATTTGCGCCGTATTTGGCGCCATGTACCTCAGGTAAGCGACTCTTTTCCAGATTCTCCCTGGACACCCGGGAAACAGCGCGCGACACTACGTTCATTGAGAACAGGGGGTCTCCGTGTGACCGGGTGGGTTCCCTGACCGCCCCCACCCGAACTCGGGCCCCAAATAGATGAGGGTCGCGTGACCGACAAATTGAGACCAGCCCCTACCCTGGTCCATAGACGAGTCGTCGGGAACGTGCGGACGGTGGACCTGGCAGCCGAAGCCCTCTAAGCCCATGGGAATCCGAGGCGCGGAGATCCCCCCTGTTTCATGAGAAAAGCCCCCTGATCAAGGGGGCTTTTCTGTTTTCCGGATCCGAGAAGTCAGCCGACCTGCTTGGAGAAGTCCTCGATGCTGCTCACATCGACTTTTACCCCTGGTCCCATCGTCGAGGACAACGACATCTGTCGCAGGTATCGGCCCTTCGACGACGCCGGCTTGGCCCGCAACAACTCCCCGGAGAGAGCGGCGAGATTCGACGCCAGCTGCTCCACTCCGAACGAGACTTTGCCCACCGGCACGTGGACATTGCCATGGCGGTCGTTTCGATACTCGATTCGCCCGGCTTTGAACTCGGCCACGGCCTTGGCCACGTCCGGGGTGACCGTTCCCGCTTTCGGGTTGGGCATCAGGCCCCGGGGCCCGAGGATCTTTCCCAGCTTCCCGACCTCGGCCATCATGTCCGGGGTGGCGATGGCGACGTCGAAGTCGAGCGCACCGCCCGCCTGGAGCTTCTCCACCAGCTCTTTCCCGCCGACGACGTCGGCGCCGGCTTCGGCGGCCTCTTTCTCCTTGTCGGCGGGGGCGAAGACGGCGACACGAACGTCCTTACCGGTCCCATTGGGCAAAGAGACGGTGCCACGCACCAGCTGATCGGCCTTCTTGGGGTCGATGCCCAGCTTGAAGACCGCCTCGACGGTCTCGTCGAACTTGGCCGGAGCCAAGGTCTTCACCAGCTCCAGGGCCTCGGTCGGCCCGTATGGGGTTTCCTTGTCGTACCGCATGGCCGACTCGCGGTACTTCTTGCCATGTCTCGCCATTGCTTCTCCTTGTGGTCCAGGCGGCCTCACGGCCTCCCACTGGGCGCCTGCGGCGCCCGTTTCATCTCTACCTTTGCGCCGTCAGCCCTCGACGGTTATTCCCATCGATCGGGCGGTGCCCTCGACGACCTTCATCGCCCCTTCGACGTCGATCGCATTCAGGTCGGGCATCTTGATCTCGGCGATCTCCTTGACCTGGGCCCGGGTCACCTTGCCCACCTTCACCTTGTTGGGCTCGCCCGACCCCTTCTCGACCTTGGCCGCCTGCCTGAGCAGGGCGGCCGCAGGTGGGGTCTTCATCACGAAATCGAACGAGCGATCTTCGTAGATGGAGATCTCGACCGGGATGATCTGCCCCCTCTGGCTGGCGGTGGCCTCGTTGTACGCCTTCACGAAGTCCATCAAGTTGACCCCATGCGGGCCAAGGGCGGTGCCCACCGGCGGGGCCGGGGTGGCCTGCCCGGCAGGCAACTGCAGTTTGAGCGTCGTTACGAGTCTTCTTCGTCCCATTGTTCTCTCCGTGCCGTGGGGGCACTAGTGGTCCGTCGCGTAAATAGTGTGCGCGTGTCTCCCAGTCATCGGCGTCATCTGGCAAGGAGAAGCGCGCAGTCGCAGCCGGGAGCTGCGGCGAGCACTTCGACGCAGCCAGGGGCGTCGAGGCCCGGAGAAACGCCTCAAGTATGTATGAGACGGGCCACGAGCTCTTCTGAATGTCTTCGAATCCGAGCTCG
>JBOGEU010000334.1:0-1166 GCA_050741995.1 Acidimicrobiia bacterium
TTCACCAGCTCGTCGTCGGCCAGGGTGTGCCAGCCACCACTCCCGTAGACCGGAACGTCGTCCCGAAAGCCACCGAGCAGTCGGTGCACCGGGAGGCCGGCTGTCTTCCCCACCACATCCCAGCAGGCGATGTCCACCGCCGACAGGGCCCAAACCCCGATCCCGGCCCGCATCCGGGGCTTGTTCGGGCTCCACATCCGATTCCACAACGCCTCGGGGGCGAGGGCGTCCTGCCCCACGGCGAGAGGGGCGAGCTCGGCGTCGATATAGGGCTTGACGGCGCTGGCGGCGTACCCCCCGAGACCCGCCGTGATCCCGAATCCGGTGAGACCGCCCTCGGTACGAAGCCTGACCGCGGTGGCGTCTACGTGGGTGTAGGTGGAGAGGGCGGTGGTGATCGGGTTGGGGAGTGGGAAGCGGAGGGCGGTCGTCTCCACCGCGCTTATCGTCGTGTCAGCCACCCGGGGATGATATCGGGGGGCGGCTCGGCGGCCCGCAGGCTGGGGTACCGTCGCTTCTCATGGGCCTCGAGATCCTTGCCGGCACGCCGCGCGGTGGTGGGCAGGACCGGACCGCTCGCGCCCTCGCCTCGGTCCTGGCGGAGAAGACGACGATCAGCAATGTGTCGGGTCGTGGCGGGGGCAACGCCTGGGACCTGCTCGCTCGAAGGGTCGGCTCATCCCATCTGGCCGCGGTGAGCTCCCCGACACTGATCACCAACGTCCTCATGGGTGAGGCGGACGTCGATCACCGAGGCTTGACTCCACTGGCCATGTTCTACACCGAGCCCAGCGCCCTGGTGGTCCGGTCCGGGTCGGCCCTCGAGGAGCCGTCGGCTCTGCTCGAGGCCCTTGCCGGCGGAGCGGCCAGGGTCGCTTTCGCCACCGCCCGGGGGAATATGAACCATCTCGGCCTGGCCGAGATCGCGGCTCATCTCGGTGCACCCGTCACCACGATGCCGATCCGTGTCTTCGAATCGGCACCGCAGGCTCTCGCCGATGTCGTTGGCGGCGGCGCCGACATGGGGATGGTGAGTACTATCAGTGCGGTCCCCGGCATGGGCGACGGGAATTTGACACCCGTCTTGGTGACTGCTCCCGACCGCATCGGTGGCGGCTTCGAGGAGGTTCCGACGTGTCTCGAGCTTGCCGTGCCATGCGTCAGGG
>JBOGEU010000335.1:0-1306 GCA_050741995.1 Acidimicrobiia bacterium
TCACCATAGAGAGCGGAGAGGTGGTCACCATCATCGGGTCCAACGGCGCCGGCAAGACCACCCTGTTCCGGGCCATCTGCGGTCTGGGGCCCATCTCTGCCGGCGTGGTCGTCTTCGAGGGCGAAGACATCTCAGGTAGGGCCACTCATCAGATCTCGAGAGCCGGGCTCGCCTATGTCCCGGCCGAACGGCATCTCTTCCCGCAGATGACGGTCAGGGAGAACCTGGGCCTGGGTGCCTATCCGGCGTCCCCGGATCGAGACACCTTGGACTTCGTCCTCGAGCTTTTCCCCCGACTCGAGGAGCGGCTGGGCCAGCACGCCGGGACGATGAGCGGGGGCGAGCAGCAGATGCTGACCGTGGGCCGGGCCCTGATGTCGAAGCCCAGACTGCTCATGCTGGACGAGCCGAGCACCGGTCTTGCGCCAAAGCTGGCCCAGGAGGCATATGCCGCCCTCGGGGCGCTCCGGGACCGGGGCCTCACCCTGCTCATCGCCGAGCAGCAGGTGCCGCTGGCGCTGTCCCTGGCCGATCGGGGTTATGTGGTCGAGAGCGGCCGCATCCAATTACAGGGCACTTCCAAGGAGCTGGGGCAGGATCCCGATGTGCGCCGGGCCTACCTGGGTGTGGCATGACAGCGGCAGTGCTCGACGGGATCGTGCTCGGTCTCCAGTTCGGTCTGCTCGGTGTTGGCCTGACCCTGGTCTACGGGCTGGGCGGGGTGCTCAACCTGGCCCACGGGGCGGTGGCGGTGCTGGCTGCGATCGTGGTCGCCCTCAGCATGGACGCCGGTTTGCCCGCCGGCGTCGCCGTGGCCATCGGCCTCGTCACGGCCGGCGCACTCGGGCTGCTCCTCGACGCCACTCTCATGCGCCCGGTCTACCGACGAGAGGGGGAGGATCGGGTCCTGCTCGGCTTGCTGCTCACGCTGGGTGTGGCCTTCATCATCGACGGCTTCCTTGTCTGGCGTTTCCCGATCGAAGGGCTGAGTCTCAACATCGGCGGAGAGGCGATCAGCATCCTCGGAGTGCGGATGCGATCCGGCAGTCTTCTCGCATCGGCCATCTCGATACTCCTCGGGGTGCTCTTGGTCGTCTTCTTCCGGGGCTCGACCCTGGGCAGGGCTATCCGCTCGGTGATACAGGACGAGGTGGGGGCGCGGCTGGTGGGGATCAACCCGGCCGCGGCTCGACGGCTCATCTTCGGTCTCAGCGCGGTGCTCGCCGGTCTGGTCGCGGTGACCCGGTCGATGACCTCACCGGTGACTGTCACAGCCGGCATCGACTTCACCATCCTGGCCCTGATC
>JBOGEU010000336.1:0-1622 GCA_050741995.1 Acidimicrobiia bacterium
AATCCCTGGCCGAGAGGCCCGGTGGTCATCTCGATCCCCAGCTTGTGATTGATCTCCGGGTGCCCGGCGGTGTGGCTTCCCCACTGCCGGAAGTTGCGCAGGTCGTCGAGGGACATCGGGAACCCGGAGAGATGGAGGAGTGAGTAGAGGAGCATCGATCCGTGCCCGTTGGATACCACGAATCGGTCCCGGTCGGGCCAGTCGGGAGTGTCTGGGTCGACCTTGAGGAACCGGCCCCAGAGCGTCACCGCGATGTCGGCCATGCCCATCGGCATCCCCGGATGGCCGCTGTTGGCCTTCTGGACGGCGTCCATGGCAAGGGCCTTGATCGTATTGACCGCGAGTTGTTCGGTTGCGTTGCTCTCCATCGAGACCGAGCGTACCCCGGCGCCCGAGGGCCTAACCACTCACCCTCCGGGTCGGCACTGCTCGCAGGGGCGGTAGCCGGCGACCCGGGCGGCCGCGGTCGAGTTGAAATCGACGACGTTCCATTGTCCCGATCCCCGGATCACGTGGCATGTCGGGTGGCAATAGACACCGGTGGCCGGATCCCCCTGGACGCGGACACGATGCGTGGCCAGCTCCACGAGACGACTGGGCTCGACTCCCTCGTGGCTGAGGAGGTCCCACTTGTTGTGAGTCCCTCCCAGCGAGTACTCGCCGAGGTGCCCGTCGGAGCGCACCACCCGATGGCAGGGGATGATGAGTGGCACCGGGTTGCGGGCCATGGTCGAGCCCACCGCCCGGGCGGCACCAGGGTGATTGGCCTCTCGTGCCAGCCACCCGTAGGGGCGAACCTCGCCCCGCGGGATCGAGGCGGCGATCCGGAGGATTTGCGCCTGGAACGGGGTCCTCGAGCTGAGGTCCACCGGGAGCCGGCCCGGTGTCCCGGCCTCGATCGCTGCCGGGATGCGGGCGCCCCATGCCGTCGGAGCCTCCGCACGCAACAGCGGGCGCCCATGACGCTCGGCGAATCGATTCTCGTATCCGTCCGTGGCCAGATCCACCGAAGAAACGCCGTCGACGTTGAAGGTAACCACCACGTCGCCAACCGGCGAAGGATACAGGTCGTACCCGTCGGCGAGCCCGGTGCCCAGGGCCACCCCCTCGGAGATCCCGTCGGGCAATCCGTCGATCAGCTCGGAGAGTCTGCTTTCGATGCTCATTTCTCACGCTCCATCATCTGTCTCAACCTGTTCAGCCCGCGATGGATGTCTGCCTTGACCGTGCCCTCGGGACGCCCGGTTGCCTCGGAGATCTCTGCGATCCCCATCCCGACGACGTGTCTCAGGACCACGGCCCTCCGCTGATGATCCGGCAGGGCATGCAGCCTGGCGTCCCAGGCTGTGGAGTCGGGCATCTCGCGATCCTCGATCCCGTGATCACCCATCTCGACGAAAGTCGGCCTGCGCGACCGGCTCCGCAGGTGGTTGCGACCCAGGTTGAGCGCAATCGTCCACAGCCAGGGCGACAGTCTCAGTTCCTCGAACCTCTTCCGATCGAATTCACCCATCGCCCGGTAAGCGCGGATGAAGGTCTCCTGGGCGAGATCCTCGGCTTCCTGGTGGTCGCCACATAGACGGCGAAGTCCCCAGTAAAGGCCGGGCCCGGCATTCTCCACG
>JBOGEU010000337.1:0-1574 GCA_050741995.1 Acidimicrobiia bacterium
GTTCTGCTCACCGGCTGTGGTGTAGATGTTGCGGGTCGAGGTGACCGGGAATGGGGTGCCGGACCAGGCGAAGCTGACCATCTCGAAGTTTCCCGGTGTGACGTAGTCGGTGAAGTACGCCGCCGCCGGGGCCGTATTGATGTTCGCCTGGACACCGATCTCGGCGAGCTGGGCCTGCGTGAGCTGGGAGATGCGTTCGCTGATCGGGTTGCTTGCCGTGGTCACCAGGTTGATGGTCAGTTGTTGACCGTCCTTGCTGCGCACGTTTCCCTGCAGCGTCCAGCCCAGCTTGTCCAGCGCGGAACGCGCCGCCGCGGGGTCGTAGGAGAGGTTCTGCGAATGATCGACGTAGTTCGCCGAGCCCTGCACGTAGATGTAGTTGCCCAGCGGGGCGGTGTTGGGGACGATCTGACCGACCAACGCGCCGGTGATGGCTTGCCGGTTGATGCCGCGGACGACGGCCTTGCGCAGCTCGGGGTCGGCGAGGATGGAGCCCGCGCCACCGTTGAGGGTGATGTGGTTGTACTGCGGCTCGATCGCCTGGCGGATCTCGACGCCCTGGATACCGCGAGCCCGCTGGAAGAGATTGACGTCCGATCCGATGGCGTAGAAGTCGATCTCCCCATTGGCCAGCGAGTCGGCCAGCGCGGCGCGCTCGGTGACCCGGTAGAGGATCCGGTCCAGTTTCGCCGGATCGCCCCACCACTTCTCGTTGCGCACCAGGGTGATGGTTTGGCCGGTCTGGTCGAGGGTCTGCAGTGTGAAGGGCCCGGCGGTGGTGGGTATCCGGTTGATCCAGCCCTCGTTGAAGGTCGTCGGATCGGACGTGGTCGAGGTCGGGTAGATGAGGCCGAACAGGCTGCGCCACTCGCCGAAGTTCCGGGCGAAGGTCACCACGGCCTGTTTGTCGTTCTCCCCGCGTTGCACCGATTCGATGTCCTCGTAGCCGGTGGTGCTGGCGGGCAGGAACGCGTCGTCGGTGCCGCGCAGGGCCTGCCACTGCGACTGCAGGTCCCGCCAGGTCAGCGGGGTGCCGTCGTTCCAGGTGGCCTCGGGGTTGATCGTGTAGGTGATCTGCTGTGGGTCCTGGCCGGTCAGCTCGATGGAGGTGAAGTAGTTCTGGTTCACCTCCACCGACGCGTCGGGCTGAACGAGGAAGGCGCCCGGCATCAGGGCCCCCATCACCTCGATGTTCTCCAGCAGGGTGCCGTCGATGTGCAGGGCGTTGAAGTTGTCCGGGATCTGGTCCAGCGGCCAGCTCAGGTCACCTCCGTCGCGCAGCTGGTCGCGGGGCACCGGGTTGATGTCGTTGACACCTACCCCCACCTGGTCGGCGCCCACCACCCCGCCGTTGTCGCCACCATCGCCGCCGCCGCAACCGGTCAGCACGAGAGCAAGCGCCGCTGCTGTCGCGACGACCGCCGGACCGTACCTGCGACGAGTTCTCATGATCTGGTGTCCTCTCTCGATGTGGTGCTGGGTGCCAGCACAGGCTGCGTCTGTGCGTAGTGGCAGGCTGTTTCGTGATCGGGTGAGCCGCCGGGGTGTCGCTCGCGGGGTGGGTCCTGCTGCTC
>JBOGEU010000338.1:0-1575 GCA_050741995.1 Acidimicrobiia bacterium
GTCTACTACTTGGTCGACTATCCGGGCATATTCCCGGCGCTGCCGCTGTCGGTGGCGCTGGCCACCGCCTGGGCGGCCGGTCACCTCGGTTGGGCGCTGGGGATCGGGACGTGGTTCGTGGTCGGCCCCCTCGGCTGGGTCGCCTACCGGACCCTCTTCCAGGGCGAAGCCGTGGTCCCCTTGCTGGGCCGGGTGCTGCCCGACACGGCGATGATGGCAGCGGTGCTGCTGTTGGGGGAGGCGATGCGCAGCCGCCGGGCCCTGGAAGAGGAGCGGGAACGGTCCGAGGGGCTGCTGTTGAACGTCCTCCCGGCGCCGATCGCCGAGCGCCTCAAACGAAGTGACGAGGTGATCGCCGACGCCTACCCGGAGGCGACGGTCATGTTCGCCGATCTGGTGGACTTCACCGGCCGCAGCCAGCGGATCAGCCCCTCCGAGATGGTGCGGGCCCTCGACGACTTGTTCACCGTCTTCGACCGGCTGGCCGACCGCCACGGCCTGGAAAAGATCAAGACCATCGGCGACGCCTACATGGTGGCCGCCGGGATCCCCGACCCCCGCCCCGACCATGCCGAGGCGATCGCCGACATGGCCCTTGAGATCCAGGCGGAGACGGCGGGCCGCACCGACCCCGAGGGTGAGCCGTTGTCGGTGCGGATCGGGATCGACACCGGCCCGGTGGTGGCGGGGGTAATCGGACGCCGCAAGTTCATCTACGACCTGTGGGGCGACACCGTCAACACCGCCAGCCGGATGGAGACCCACGGGTTGCCCGGGCGGATCCAGGTGACCGAACGCACCTACCGGCGTCTCAACCCCGGCTACCGCTTCGAACGCCGCGGCCCCATCGACGTCAAAGGGAAGGGGGAGATGGTTACCTACTTACTGCTGGACCGGGCGTAGCAGCCGCGGTTCGGCCACAACGACCCTCCACAGCCCCGTTGGGCGACCGGCTCGTAGGGGAAGGCCAACCCCAGGCGGCTCGCGGTGGTGAAGCGTGCCTACGACCCCGACAACGTTTTCCGCTCCAACCACAACATCCAACCTGCCACTCGACCCACAGCGGTGTCCCCGTCGAACTGACCGATCCGCCCTACCGACCAGACTTGTGGCCGCTCCAACTCAGGTTGACAGCCTGATGACTGAAGGAGCGATTCATCGACCCACAGGAGAAACGCTCGATCGGCACGTACCTGGCGAGCTTGTCTCAAAATCAGAGGACGTGCCTGACCGGCATCACCGTCATTTGCATCGTCAGCTCGATCAGCCCCACATTTCCCCGCTCCTATTGCTGATGACCCTGTCACCCTCATTGCTGGGTCCTCGCCGCGACAGCTCCTTGCTGACGAGGGCGCACAGAACACCAGATCCCGGGCGATAACGATCGCGAATCGAAACCACGCATACCGGCACGACTGCGCTCTTAGAGAGTCGGTGGAAAGGCCGGGCGCGATGCCTGGACCCGTCCCCGCGATATGCCTTGTCATGAGTGTGGTTGAGGCAGGTCGCTGGTCGGTGGGACTGGCGTACACGCAGGAGCGGCCGTCGCCGCACCCAGCCCGCCAGTGGGTGCAA
>JBOGEU010000339.1:0-1226 GCA_050741995.1 Acidimicrobiia bacterium
ACTGGACATTGCAAGGACCAGCGGGGAAACTATCGCCCTGCCGGGACTCATACATCGCCCCTTTGGGGGAGGAGGGTTATCGCCCATGAAGAAGCTCATCGGTGCACTTTCGGCCGCGTCCCTGATCGCCGTCGTCATGGCGAGCGGGGCTCTCGCGAGCCACGTGATCTCGGGCGACACGGTCGCTCCGAACTCCAACAGCCACGCGTTCATCGCCGGCAACCCGGCATGCGGCGCGCCGGCAGAGGGCGGCATCAACGTCAAGATCGAGTCGGATGTCCTCGCCGTGGGCACGTTTGGCCCAATCGACATCACCTATGTCGACGGCACGTACTTCAGCTGGGCGATCAACGCCGCGTTCCTTGGCACGTACGATGCCGGCACGATCATCGTCAAGGGTGGCCCGAACGCGATCGAGTACACCTACAGCGCCCTCGCCAACGATCCGACCAACCCGGCGGTTGCGCCCGGTCTCCCGGGCATCCCGGCCGGTGGTGACGCCGCTGGTGGCCCCGACGATGCGGACTACCGCCTGACCTCGCCGCTCAATGACAGGAACGGCAAGTACTACGGCATCAGCCACATCGAGTTCTGCTTCGACCCCAAGGCCTGACAGCCAACCGGGCTCAAGCTCACAGGATCGCCCCCGGTCATCTGACCGGGGGCGATTGCTTTGCCATATCGTTGGGCGGTGATTAGCGCTCGCGGACCCGGAAGCCCATTCCGCAGGCGGGCGGTCGTCATCGTCGGGCTCACCGGTCTGGCCGTCCTGCTCGCCTCGATGCTGGTGGTCTTCCGCCTGTCCGGACCCGCCGCGCCACCGCTCGCCGCACCCGTCGATCCCCGCTATCCCGACCTGGGCATGGCGCCGCTTTCGAGCCTCCTGGTTGGCCACGAGGACGGCGGTCGCGTCTTCCTCCGCTTCTCGGCCACGCTGGTCAACGTCGGTGCGGGACCGCTCCTCGTGGCGGCCCACCGGCCCCTCCCGTTCCGTGAGGACTGGGGGGTCGTCCAGCGGATCGAGGACGGAGCCGGTGGGTACAGCGAGCGGCGGCTGGATTCGCGGTTGATCTTCGGGGGTGATGGCCATGACCATTGGCACGTCGTGGGCGCCGAGGCGCACCAGCTCGAGACGATGGAGAACGAGATCGTGGGTGGCCTCGTGAAATCGGGTTTCTGCTTCTTCGACAACATCGCCTACCGGACGACGCTTCCGGGTGCGCCGG
>JBOGEU010000340.1:0-1015 GCA_050741995.1 Acidimicrobiia bacterium
CTTCGATCGAGCCTGTCACTGACCTTCTTGGGGGAATTCGACGACAGGCCTGACCTCTATCCGGCCGTGCCAGGCGCCCGGGATCTGGGCGGCCCAGCCGAGTGCCTCGTCGAGGTCGGCGCAGTCCAGAAGGTAAAATCCCCCGAGGACCTCTTTGGTCTCGGCGAAGGGACCGTCGGTATGGACCACCTTGCCACCCTTCCCGCCTTCGACATGGACAGTGGTGGCCACGTTCGATGGCTCGAGGGCCTCGCCTCCGGCCATGACGCCGGCTGCGGCCGCCGCATCACTGAAGGCGTTGTACTCCTCCATCATGGCGCCGACCTCCGCCGGGTCCGGCTCGGTCTCCACTCCATAGATGAGGGCTGCGTACCGAGGCATCCTGTCTCCTTCCTGTCGGGGAATACCTTCATGCTCACGACGAACCAATCATGCCCGATTTCGACATCGGCGACGGAGAATGGGTGCGAAGACACCCCCGGCCGGCATTGCACCGTGGTCGGGCACAGGTGACAGGCCGTCCCGATCGCGTAGGTTGATCTCGCAGATTCAGAGAGAAGAAGGGTGGATCGACGTGCACGCTGATATGGAGGACCTCCTCATCGACCACATAAACGCCTGGAACAGTCACGACCTGGACCGCTTGATGGCCATGTTCAGCACAGACTGCATATTCGAAGCCTCGAGCGGCGACACCGTGGCAGGTGAGAGCTTCGTTGGAGCCGAGGCGGTGAGGGGAGCCTTCGCCGATGTCTTCACGGAGATGCCCGATGCCCACTGGGGCGACGGACGCCACTACCTACTCGATCGAGATTACGGAGTCTCGCAGTGGACTCTCACCGGGACCCTCGACGATGGCAGACGTGTCATGGTCAACGGCTGCGACTTCATAACTGTCGCCGACGGGTTGGTGATCCGAAAGGACTCTTACCGAAAGCAACGCCCTCCTTTCTAACCAGGGCGGTAGTAGCACCCGGGGACCAGGCAGGACCAACCGTCCCCGAGACGCCATCAG
>JBOGEU010000341.1:0-1650 GCA_050741995.1 Acidimicrobiia bacterium
ATCCAGAACTCCTACCGCAAGATCGGGGTCTCCTCCCGCGCCGCGGCCACCCTGTTCGCCAGCGAACACGGGCTGATCAACTAATTGAACCCCCCTATGGGGAGTTTTCCGTATTCCCCATCACTCGACTCGTTCGTAGCTTCGGATCCATGGGGACACACACGATCCACAATCAGTCGATCGCCCGACGTCGGCTCACCGGCGGTGTGATCGCCGCCATCGGTCTCTCGCTGGCAGTGATCGTCTCGGCGCAGCGAGACAACTCCGACCTCGGTGTACCAAGTCTGTGGCCTTGGTTGCTGACCGGGCTACAGGTGATGGCCTTGTGGTCGGCGGGGCGGGCACGGTGGTGGGGATGGCTGCTCGGTGGGTCGGTTCAGCTTCCCTGGATCGCATACGCGTTGATGACCGATCAGATCGGGTTCATCCCCGGATGTGCCGTCTCTGCGTCGGTCCAGCTCTTCAGCTTTCTCAGAAACACACCTCAGCGACAACCGATGCAGGCAACAACATGAGCAACGGAGCAAGCGAGCGCACAGACACCCTGGTCATCGGTGGCGGTCAGGCCGGATTGGCCGTGGGCTATCACCTTTCCCAACGAGATGTGCCCTTCCTGATCGTCGACGCCAGTCAGCGAACCGGTGACTCGTGGCGCAACCGTTGGGACTCGCTGCGCCTGTTCACCCCCAACCGGTTCAACAACTTGCCCGGAAAGCCCATACCCGGCAAGGATTGGGGATTCCCCACCAAAGACGAGGCGGCCGACTATCTGGAGTCGTATGCCCGCCATTTCGAGCTTCCGATACGTCACGGGGTGAAGGTAAATCGTCTCACCCGAGACGGTGGCCGATTCATTGCAACCGCCGGCGACCTGGAGTTCGAGGCCGACAACGTGGTGGTGGCGATGGCCAATTTCCAAGAACCGAAGCTGCCCGAGTTCGCCTCGGAGCTGGACCCGGGGATCGTTCAGATCCACGTCGCCGATTACAAGAACCGGGGCCAGCTACGGAACGGCGACGTGCTCGTCGTGGGGAGAGGGAACTCAGGCGCGGAGATCGCAATGGAGTTGGTCCGTGACCGCGGTGTCTGGCTGTCAGGACGCAGCACCGGTCAGACGCCGTTCCGGCCGCAGGCCATGAGCGGACGGATTCTGATGCCCTTGGCGAAAGGGGTGATGACCCGGGTGCTGACCACCAGTACACCGATCGGTAGGAAGGCCCGGCCCAAGTTCCTAGCCAAAGGGAGGCCGCTCATCAGGATCAAGAACAAGGATCTGGCGGGTGCCGGTGTGGAGCGGGTCCCACGGACGGTTGGCGTTGTCGACGGCTACCCCAGACTTGAAGACGGGCGTGTCCTCGACGTGGCCAACGTGGTCTGGTGTACCGGGTTCGAGCCGGGGTTTTCCTGGATCCATCTTCCTGTATTTGACGAGGACGGGGCTGTGATACATGAACGGGGTGTAGTCGCCGCCGTACCCGGTCTGTATTTCGTCGGGCTCAAGTTCCTCCACTCGGCGCTCTCGGACACCCTGTCGGTCGTGGGTCGCGACGCCGGTTATGTCGTCGACCGTATCGTCGAACGCCGACCGGAGGCCCAAACGCTTTCCAGGTAACCGCCGTCAATGCGAACCTTCCGGTCGCTGACATCGCC
>JBOGEU010000342.1:0-2844 GCA_050741995.1 Acidimicrobiia bacterium
CCATTGCCCTAACATATAAATAACATTCACGCCCCATCGCCAACCACCACGAGAGCCGTGAAGCTGAAGCGGCGTCCGCCCTTGACCACCTTGGCCACCCGGTTGATCTGGATGACGCGCTCGTCGAACTGGTACTGTTGATCCTGGGCCATTATGTGCTCCGTTTAGTAGGGGACGTGCGATGCATCAAGAGGGCGGACGAGGCGCGTGCGGACTCTGCCAAGCGGTGCACTTGGTGCTCCGTTTCGTAGGGGTCGTGCGATGCATCGTCGAGTCATCGTGGCTCGAGGCCAAGGACGCACGACGAAGGCGCACCCGGAGTGGTGCGTCGAGGAGGAGGACGCCGGCATCGACCACGAGGGCCGACGAGGCGCGTGCGGACTCTGCGAAGCGGTGCACTAGAACTCCAATCCCGCTTCGCGGGCAGCATCGGCCAGGGCCTTCACCTTGCCGTGAAACTTGTATCCGCCGCGGTCGAATACGACCGCGGTCACCCCGGCGTCCTTGGCCCGGGAGGCGATCGCCTCACCGACCTTCGCCGCCGCCGCCAGGTTGAGGTTGTCCGAGCGCAAGGCGGTCTCCTGCGAAGAGGCCGAGGCGAGGGTGCGCCCCTCGACGTCGTCGATCACCTGGGCGTAGATGTACTTGTTGCTGCGGAAGACCGCCAGGCGTGGCCGCTCCACCGTCCCGTGGACGCGCTTGCGGACCCGGGTGTGACGACGGCTCCGAGCATCCTGTCGAGATCCCTTCATCACTTACCTGCCTTGCCCGCCTTGCGGCGCACATGCTCGCCGGCGTACCTGATTCCCTTGCCCTTGTAGGGCTCCGGTGGCCGGACCCTTCGGATCTCGGCGGCGACCTGGCCCACCTGTTCCTTGTCGATCCCCGACACCACGATCCGGGTCGGCTCTGGCACCTCGAATGTGATGCCGTCGGGCGCGGCCACGTCGACAGGGTGACTGAAGCCGACCAGCAACTCGATGTTGGCGCCCTTGAGGCTGGCGCGGTAGCCGACACCCTGGATCTCGAGCGTCTTGCTGAAGCCTTCCGAGACCCCTTCGACCATGTTGGCCAGAAGTGCCCGGCTCAGACCGTGGAGGGCGCGCGACTCTCGGGTGTCGTCCTCGCGGGCAACGGTCACGACATCATCCTCGATCTGGAACTTGACCCGATCGGTGAACTCCCGGGAAAGCTGGCCCCTGGACCCCTTGACCGTCACCTGGGCGCCTTCGACTCTGACGTCGACGCCCGAGGGCACGGTCACCGGCATCTTTCCAATGCGACTCATCTCACCACACCTCGCACACGACCTCACCGCCGAGACGGCGGCGGCGGGCCTCACGATCGGGAAGCAGTCCCTGACTGGTGGAGACGACGGCGACACCGAGCCCACCCTGGACCCGAGGCAGCTCGGACGCGCCGCGATAGACACGGTGCCCGGGCTTGGAGACCCGCTTGATGCCTTCGATTGCCGGTTGACGCCGGTTGCCGTAACGCAGCACCAACTCCAGCTCGCTCGTGGCTCCATCGGCCTTGACGTCGTACCGATCGATGAAGCCCTCGTCGACGAGGATGCGGGCGATCCCGACCTTCATCTTCGACGATGGCATCAACACTCTCTCGTGCCCTACTGCAACCGCGTTGCGGATCCGGGTCAACATGTCGGCAATCGGATCTGTGACCATCACCATGACGCCTTTCTGACTCCGGGCAGCTCGCCTCGCGAGGCCAGCTCGCGGACACAGATGCGACACATCCCGAAGTCGCGGAGGAACGCCCGTGCCCGACCGCACCGCCGGCAGCGGTTGTAGCCGCGAGCCTTGAACTTCGGTTTGCGGGCGGCCTTGGCGACTTGAGATTTCTTAGCCATTGATACTCCTTCAGACCCCGGTCGATGCCTTACGGAACGGAAAACCGAAGGCATCGAGCAGCGCTTTGGCGTGCTCGTCGTTGGTGGCGGTCGTGCAAATCGTGATGTCCATGCCTCGAGCCGAGGTCACCTGATCGAAGTCGATCTCGGGGAAGATCAGCTGCTCGGTCACTCCAAAGCTGTAGTTGCCCCTGCCATCGAACGACCTGGGGTTGAGACCCCGGAAATCGCGGACCCGGGGGATGGCGACGGCGAGCAGTCGATCGAAGAACTCCCACATCCTCGCCCCGCGCAGTGTCACCGATGCCCCGATCGGCATCCCCTCACGCACCTTGAAGTTGGCGATCGACTTTCGGGAGCGATTCATCTTCGGCTTCTGCCCGGTGATCAGGGTCAGCTCGTCCATCGCCGACTCGATGGCCTTCTTGTCCTGAACCGCCTCGCCGACTCCCATGTTGACCACGATCTTCTCCAGACGCGGGATCTCCATGACATTGTCGAGACCCAGCTGCTCTTTGAGCTGGGCCGCGACCTCTTCGTTGTAGCGGGTCTTCAGGCGTGGGACGGTCACAGGTCACCTCCGCACTTGACGCATGTCCGGTGCTTCTTGCCTTTGTCGTCGATGCGGTGACCGATTCGGGTAGGCCCGCATTTCTCACACACGATCATCACGTTGGAGGCATCGATGGGCATGTCCTTGTCGATGATCCCGCCCTGCATCGTCTGCCCGGTGGGCCGACGGTGGCGCTTGGCGGTGTTGACCCCCTCGACCAGGACTTTGCCTTTGGCGGGAAGCACCCGCGTGATGCGCGTCTCCTTGCCGGCATCCTTGCCGGTGATCACCATCACCTTGTCACCAGATTTCAGCCTCATATGTCCCCCCAATTGTGGGGGGACCGTCCGGCCCAAGTCCGGGCGAGGGGGGTTGGTGCCCACCCCCGAAGCCCCGGGCGGACTCGCCCACGCTCGCACCC
>JBOGEU010000343.1:0-1050 GCA_050741995.1 Acidimicrobiia bacterium
ACCATCAGCTCGTCCTTGCTGACTCCAACCGCCATGTTGCCCGAAAGCATGAAGGCGATGCCGCCGAACATCTTTCGCTCGCTGATCTCCGGGCTCGCCTCGAGCATCTCCCGGACTCGGGCGGCCAGAGCCTCGTCATAGGCCATGGGCTCCGACTCTAGGCAGTCAGGTCCCCGCCGATCGCCAGGCATCCCTCAGCTTGACCCGGGTGCCAAAGCGAAGCAGCCCGCCGGCATAGATGCGCCCGGCCACGAAGATCAGCCCGACGATGGCCCCGGCGGTCAGGAGGACGGCGATCACGTATTGCCACGCCGGTATCGATCCCAGGGCCGCCCGAACCGGGACCACGAATGGCGCCGTGAGCGGGACAAAGGTCCCCACCACGGCAGCCGCCCCTCCGGGATCGGAGAGGGCGGCGATGGAGACGAAGAACCCGGCCACCGCCACCATCGACAGGGGAAAGGCGACATTCTGCGCGTCCTCCATCCGGCTGACGAGGGATCCGGCTGCCCCGTACATCACCGCGAACAGGAGGAAGCCGAGGACGAACCACAGGATCAGGCTCACCACGGCGGCGACATCGAGGCTGGGGAGCTCGATGGTGCCGGTCGATCGAACGGCGATCACGGCCACGATGATGGTGCCGGCGAACTGGGCGATGCCGAGCATGCCGATGCCGCCGATCTTGCCGGCGAGGAGCTGCCAGGGCTTGACACTGGAGAGGAGGACTTCGACCACCCGGTTCGACTTCTCCTCGGTGACACCGGACAGCATCCAGTTCCCGTAGAGCAGGACCGCCATATAGAGGAGGAGGAGCCCGGCGTATGCCACCGCCCCCCGCGTCTCGTCGCCGGCTTCGGGGCCGGACAGGGTGGTGGTCTGCAGCGGATCCGACGTCATCACCTCGATGACATCGGTGGCCGCCTGTCCCTCCTCGGAGACGATCGCCTCCAGCTCGACCGAGGCCGCCCCTTGCTGGAGCAGGCTCAGCAATTCCGAGTCGCCGAAGCCTCCCACGCTCTCGACGATGACCTCGTCACCGTCGATGAG
>JBOGEU010000344.1:0-2299 GCA_050741995.1 Acidimicrobiia bacterium
GAAGAAGGCGTACCGCTCTCTGAAGAACTTCCTCGAGGACATCCAGAATCCAGAGGCCACCGCGGATCTGATCTCGGTAGACGACCTCGACGTGCTGATGCTTCGCAACGACCCATCCGAGGATGCGGTCGAGCGTCCATGGGCCCAAGCCTCGGGTGTCCTCTTCGGTCAGCTCGCCGCAGCAGCCGGGGTGCTGGTCGTCAACGATCCTGTTCATCTAGCCGACGCGCTCAACAAGACGTACTTCCAGCATTTCCCGGAGGAGGTCCGGCCCCGGACCCTCATCTCCCGGACCGGTGCCGACATCAAGGACTTCGTCAAAGACCTGGGTGGCCGGGCGGTGCTGAAGCCTCTCCAGGGCTCGGGTGGTCAGGGTGTCTTCCTGGTCACCGGGAAGAAGCGACAGAACCTGAATCAGATAATCGAGACCATCACCCGGGACGGGTTCGTCGTGGTCCAGGAGTATCTGAGAGAGGCGGAGAGAGGCGACGTCCGCCTCTTTGTGATGAATGGCCTGCCGCTGGAGGTCGGGGGCAAGGTGGCCGCATTCCGGAGAGTCAACGATGACGACGACGTGCGATCGAACATGCACGTCGGGGGAAGAGCCGAGAAGGTCAAGGTTACCGATGACATCTTGAAGGTGGTGGGCTTGGCGCGCCCCAAGCTGATAAAGGACGGGATGTTTCTCGTCGGGCTCGACATCGTGGGCGACAAGCTGATGGAGGCCAACGTTTTCAGCCCCGGCGGGCTCGGGAGCGCCAGCTCTCTGTATGAGGTTGACTTCGCCTCGGCGGTCATCGAGGCGTTGGAGCACAAGACCTTGGTGCGGGCCAATTACGGGCCGTCGCTTCCCAACGAAGCCCTGGCCACGATGTGAGCTGAGCGGCTGCTCTCAGCGATCGCTGCTTGTGCTCCGCGGGGACGCTGGGCCCGACGGTGCCACTCAGTCGGCCTCGAGCACGGAGAGGATGTTGCCGGCGGGATCGGTGAACCAGGCGATGGGTGGGCCCTCGTCCCCCCGGGCGATGCCTTTCTCGTCCTGGGCGAATCCCTCGTAACGCTCGAAGGCCACCCCACGCTCGCTCAGCTGGTCCACGGCCTGGTCCACGTCGTCGACCGGGAAGTTGAGGATGGTGTAGGTGGCGGGTGAGTGGTTCTCCTTGGGATAGATGATGATGTCGCCCCCGTCGTGGATGTGGAGTGTCAGCATCCCGTACTCCTCGGAGACGTCGAGACCGAGTGTCTCCCCGTAGAACTTCTTCGCCTCGGCGATGTCGCCGACCGAGAAACCGCTGAATGCCTTGGTCTTACCGAGCATGGTCTGTCCTTTCGTCGTAGTGCCTCAGTTGTTGAGACCGGCCCGTCGCCCCGAACTAATCGGTATCTAGTGCACTCTTACCCTGATAGTCTTCGTAACCCGCACCTCATGTCTGTCGATTACCGAAAAGACAGCGCGATGAGGGCGCTTCGCCGGCTGCAAACGCGATGGAGGCACAGTGTCGTCATTCAACGCAAGGCTTCGCCTGCCCGGTCACACGAGGCTCCCGATGGGTGTGGAGGTCGACATCTTCCACGAGCGAATGAAGGTGACCGCGGGTAGTCGGATGGTCGCCGACTGGCCTCTCGAGAAGCTCGAGGTCTCCTCTCTCTCCGACGGCTTCTACATCAAGGTCGACGGCGAAGAGCTGGTCCTAAATGTCAGCGATTCGGCGCGATTTGCGACAGAGCTCGGCTTGACCGGGAACTCCCGGAGCCCTTCGGCACCGGCGGCGGCCAGACCAGGCAACCAAGACGCCGAGCTCGAAGACCTGCAGCGCCGCATCGCCGATGTCGCCAGATCCCTGACCTCGGACTCGGTGGCGCCGGCGGTCGCGTTCGCCGAGTGGCTGAGACTCCTCAAGGAGATCAACCGTCGCCATGGTCAAGGGTCGATGTCGACGCCTCTCTTCTTCCGGCTCAACACCGAGCTTCTCGACCTGATCCCGACGGACCACTAGCCCGTTCTCAATCGTGACCGTCGATGTCGATGACCCGGCCCGGCAGGTCATCGATGGACCTCGACCCACGGGAGCGATCCTGACGGACCGTCGTGATCTTGGCGGTGAACCCGCTGACCCGTCTCGTGAAGCGATTGGAGAAGATCCGATAGATCGCGCCTTGCACCACCGGGATCAGAAGGAGGAATCCGAGCAGGTCGGTGATGAAACCGGGTGAGATGAGGAAGGCGCCGGCAACCAGGATGGCGGCACCGTCGCTCAGCTCCCTACCCGGAAACTGGCCGTTGTCCATCTTGCGCCTG
>JBOGEU010000345.1:0-3048 GCA_050741995.1 Acidimicrobiia bacterium
GCGGCGTTCATGGCAAGCCTGCCCAGGGCCCGATCCACCAAGATCGCCGGCGCCGACTTGCCCAGGGTCGCTCTGCTCGGTGTCATCTGGGTGGCTATTCCCCTGACTCTCTTCCCGATAGCCCAGCAATGGGTCGATTCGGCGGTCGCCGGCATGCTCAACGGGGCGATGCCGATGTTCACCGCCATCGTGGCATCGGTGCTTCTCCGCCAACTCCCCGGTCGACTCCAGATCCTGGGGTTGGTGGTGGGATTCGCCGGGATCATGGCCATCGCCCTTCCTTCGGCGGAGTCGGGGAAGACAGCCGCGGTCGGGGTGATCCTCGTTCTCCTGGCCACCGTGGCCTACGGTTTCTCCACCAACATCGTCGCGCCCCTCCAGCAGAGATATGGGTCGATCCCGGTCATGGCTCGCGTGCTTTGGGTGGGGGCCGCTCTGGTGACGCCGTACGGGCTCTACGGGCTTGGCAGGTCGGAGTTCGCATGGGGGTCCCTGGCGGCGACCATGGCGGTCGGGTTCCTCGGCACCGGCCTGGCATTCGTCCTGATGGGCTCGCTGGTGGGCAGCGTGGGCCCGACGCGGTCGAGTTTCATCAGCTACCTGATCCCGGTGGTCGCCCTGGTCCTCGGAGTCGTGTTCAGAGGGGAGACCATCTCCCCGCTCGCGGTGGTCGGCTCGCTGCTCGTGATCGCGGGAGCCATCTTCGCTTCGAGGCGGGAGAAAAAGGGCAAGACACGAATCGACCGTCGGCCGGATATGGCGGACGATGCAGCGTGAGACGGCCCGGTTGACGCTCAGGGAATCCAGGGTGCGGGTGGCTCTGGCGATCGTCACCCCGCCGTTGCTGCTGTTGTTGGCCTTGGGGTCCTGGGCGGTCGAGGCGCCACTTGCGCTCACCGCGATTCTCGCCGGCCTGACCGCGCTGCTCGGCTATGTGGTGGCATTCGACTTCCCGCTGGCGATCGAGATCGATGGCGAGGGCATCCATCACGCCTGTCTGCTCAGGCGCCGGCTCTCGAGATGGGACGACATCACAGCCATCGTCCAGCCGAGGAAGCGGGGACTGGTGTTGGTCACCAACGACCGCAAACGCCGCATTCTGCTCGACCGGGCGCTCGATGAGCCGGAATTGGATCAGCTCCGGACCGTGGCCCGCAGCCGGGAGATCGACTTCGATCTCTGAGCCGCGAGCCGATCACGATTTGTCGGGATCATGTCGGATATGACATGTCGCGTCGTCGGCCCGGCATAATGGACTCGTGGTGGACCGTTCCGACGCGGAGTTGCTTCGTGCCTCATCGGCGGGCTCGGCGGATGCCTATTCCGTCTTCTTCCGCCGATACGTCGGTGCGATCACACGATATGCGGTCAGACGCTGCCCCAACCCCGATGATGTCGCCGATCTGGTCGGCGAGTGCTTCCTGGTTGCCCTACAAGCAGCACACCGCTATGTCCCCGAGACCGATACCGCCCTACCCTGGCTCTTCGGCATATCGCGCCGGCTGCTCGCCAAGCAACGCCGGAAGTACGCGGGGAACCGGCGTCTCGAGGTCAAAGTCGGCAACGCCTTCCCGGCCTTCACCGCGGCGGAAGACGACGAGGTGGCATCTGCCATCGATGCCGCTCGTCAGGCTCCGATCCTGGAGCAGGCGCTGGGACGGCTCACCCGCTCCGAGCGTGAGGTCCTCGAGTTGGTGGCGTACGACGGTCTTTCGCCCACGGAGGCCGCGGTCGCACTCGACATCACCCCCAACGCCGCCCGCCTCCGCCTCTCCCGGGCGAGACGGGCGGTTCGGGCCCACCTCGATTCGACGGCCGTGGTGGGGGCTGCTGCGGAGGACGCAGGTTATGTCCTCTGAGATGCGCCGCCCCGGTGCCGTCAACATCAAGTCCTATGTGGCTGCGCTGGATCTCCAGCTTCGGGAAGAGGCGCCGAGGGTCGACAGACGGGCGCTCCCCGGTGCGGTCCTCCGGCTGGTGCGCTCCCTGAGGTCCATCCTCGAGCCGATCCTCCTCAGCGGGGCAATGGTCCTCACCTCTGTGGCTGTGATCGTGGCGGTGGGGGCGGCACCGGCGTCAATGCGGGTCCCGCCCTCTTCGGAAGCGCCTCTCGCCACCCCGGGCCCGCCCCGCGCCGTCGTCACCGAGCAGGTGCAACTGCGCGACAACCTGCCACCGGAGGAATTCCTTGCGGTAGCCGAAGAATCACCATCTGTTCAGGTGGCCGACAATCTGGACATGCCCCCCATGGAGATGGAATAAGCCGGGCAAGAAGCATTCCTCCCGAGTGCTGCTCAGTGACACGGCGCGCAGGGCGCCAGACACGATCCGGGTGAGATCCCCGGAAAAGACCGCAACTGCAACGTGATTGCGGTCCTCCACACTGCAGATGGGGGGCGGGTGACCGCCCCCCATCTGCCGGTCCCATCGGGCCCGCTCAAGCCGCCGCCTTTCTCAGTGCCCTGATCGCCAGATCGCCATCGCCGAGCCTCCGTCGCAGATCACGTTCCAGGCCCCCGATCGGGTACAGGTTCTGTGGCGCCCTCGGGTCCTTGTGCCGGGCGGATGCGTAGCGGGGCAAGGTGGCGGTCACCACGTTGGCGCGCCGGGCGGCGTCGGCCACGGCCATGTCCGCCTTGACCTCGCATCTGGCAAGGCCCCCGGCGGGCCCGCTCCCGTTTGCCAGCCGGATGTACCAGGAGAAGCGGCTCCACGACGTGGTGGTGAGAAAGAGCGGGGTCCGATACCCCACCGGGAGATCACCGAGTGTCGCTCTCAACTCGTCGGGCAGGTATTGCACGTGCTGGGTCTTCACATAGCCGACGGCACCCTCCACATGGCGCCGATGCGAGAGCGGGCCGTCGACGACCACAAGGGCTGCCCCCGACTGGGACTCGGCGATCTCCCCCTCCAGGTCTCCCATCCGCTCCTGGATTCCCAGCCAAAGCTCTTCGGGGGTCGAGCCGCGGGTGGTCATGATCTCGTAACGGCCCATCCAGGTCTCGACCGGGTCGGCCTCGATCCCGGTGAACACCCCACGGCGCACCT
>JBOGEU010000346.1:0-5138 GCA_050741995.1 Acidimicrobiia bacterium
CGACTGAGAATAGGCGCCGCGCCCCCGGGGATTCCGTGGGCGCGGCGCATGTAGGTCAATTACTTGACAACCGTGCGATTACGGGCAGACGGCAACGCTGCCGGCTTCGACACCCTGGCAGACCTCTTCGACCGAGATCCAACCGGCATCGACCACGAGGTCCAGGTTGTCCTGGGTGATCGCAATCGGGGTGAGGAGGATCGAGGTCATCGAGTTCCCACCCGGGGAGTCGAACTGGACCACGCCGGAGACATCGGCGAGTGCGGTGCCCTGGGCGAGGGCAACGGCTGCCTCACCGGCGGCGGTGCCCAGTTCCCTGGCGTCCTTCCACACCGACACCGACTGGCTGCCCAGCGCCACCCGGTTCAGGGCGGCCAGGTCGCCGTCCTGACCGGACACCGGCACCGTGCCGGCCAGGCCCTGGGCGTCCAGTGCGGCGACCACGCCGCTGGCCATGCCGTCGTTCTCTGAGAGAACGGCCTGCACGTCGTTGTTGGCGTCTGTCAGGAACTGCTCCATCTCGGTCTGAGCAAGGGCAGGATCCCAGTTGTCGGTATAGGTCTCACCGACGATGGTGATGTCACCTGCCGCCACTGCCTCGCCGATCACCTCCTCGTACCCGGCACGCAGGAAGTCGGCGTTGGCATCGGCCTGGTTGCCCTTGATGATCACATAGTTGCCCGTCGGCACCAGGTCGAAGATGACCTCGGCCTGGAGACGGCCCACCCCGACATTGTCGAACGTGATGTAGAGGGCCTCGGGGTTCTCGATCAGCCGGTCGTAGGCGATGACTGGGATCCCCTGGTCGAGTGCGCTCTGCACCGCAGGCAAGATGGCGGTCCCATCCTGGGCGAGGATGATCAGCGCATCGGCACCCTGGGTGATCAAGTTCTCCACGTCTGCGAGCTGCTGCTCGGCGGAGGAACCGGCGTCGGACGAGATGTAGGCGGCGCCCGCCGCGTCGAGAGCGGCCTGGATGGCCGGCTCGTCCCATAGGGCCCATCGCTCTTCGTTGTAGTTGTTCCAGGAGACGCCGACGATCAGCTCGTCGTCTGCACCGGCCGTGGTGGTGGTAGCACCATCACCCCCGGTTGTCGTGGTGGCCCCACCTTCGGTTGTGGTGGCACCGTCCCCCCCGGCCGTCGTGGTGGTCTCCCCCGCACCGTCGCCACAAGCGGCGATGAGCAGGGCGAAGACGGCCACGAACGCCCATAGGCGTCGCTTCATGTCTGTTTCCTTCCTCCTAAGGCTGCCGCCCTCACAACGGGGACGGCTCATTTTTCGATCCATGTCGGCGCTTCAGGTCCCGACCCGGGCGTCGGCATGGCGAGCATACCGCTCATATGTTTGCCCTCGCAACAAATAGCGGCACGGCATGTCCCGCGGGCGCATCCGGGTGGTGCCTGGCCTTGGGGGATAGGCTCCGGATATATAGTGGCATCCCCAACAAAAGGCCCGGGACCCGTTGAGCCGCACCCAGATCACGAACAGACACGAGCTCGATCGGAGCCGGGGCGTCGCCGCAGAAGAGCTGAGACGTCACAACCTGGGGGCGGTCTTGGAGCGGCTCCACCTCGCCGGACCCAGCTCCAGATCCGATCTGGCGGCGGTCACCGGGCTGAATCGATCGACCATCGCCGACCTGATCGGAGAGCTCGCCGGCCTGGGCCTGGTCGAGGAGGGGCCCCGGTTGGCGGCGTCGGGGCCAGGACGGCCCTCCCCCGTGGTTCGCACCAAGCCCCAGGGCGCAGCCGTCCTCGCCATCGAGCTCTCGGTCGACTCGATCGCGGTGGCCACGGTGGGTCTCGGTGGTCACATCTACAACCAACTGCGAGTGGCCCGCCCTCGGGGCCGTTTCTCTCCACAGGAGACGGTTCAGGACGTCGCCAAGCTGGCCGAGCCGCTCCTTGGCTCGCTCCCGGCCAACCATGTCCTGGCTGGGATCGGGGCGGGAGTCGTCGGCGTCACCCGTCGCTCGGACGGGTTCGTCCACGTCGCCCCGAACCTGGGGTGGCGCAACGTGCCGCTCGGGGCCATGCTTGCCAGCGAGCTGGGGCTGATCGGAACCGTGCACGTGGCGAACGAAGCCGACCTCGGTGCCCTGGCCGAATACCGACGCGGGGTCGGCTCGGGTGTCGACCATCTGATCTACATATCGGGCGAGGCCGGGATCGGGGCAGGCATCATCCATGACGGGAAGCCGATGCTGGGGTCGACGGGATATGCGGGAGAAGTGGGGCACACGCTGATCAATCCCGGCGGCCACAAGTGCCGCTGTGGCGCGATCGGCTGTTGGGAGACCGAGGCCGGGGAGGCGGCCCTGGCACGGCATGCCGGGCTTCCGGTTGGCGGCACCGGCCTGGGAACCCTGACCACCATCCGGGCACGGGCTACCTCGGGCGATCCCCGCACCCTGAAGGCCCTGGCCGAGATCGGTCATTGGCTCGGGCTCGGGATCGGCAATCTCGTCAATGTGCTCAACCCGGAGCTGGTGGTGATGGGCGGCTCCTATCACACACTCTTCCCCTTCCTCGAGTCGGCTGTGAAAGAGGGCGCCGGGCTCCGGGCATTGGATGCGCCCGGCGAGGTGGTGACGATCGTCGGCAGCGGCCTCGGCTCGGACGCCCCGTTGATGGGGGCGGCCGAGCTCGCGTTGTCGGAGGTCATTGCAGACCCGGCCCGGGCGGCAGGTCGCAGTGTGAGAAACCTGCCGGTGGAGGGCAAGAGTGGGGGGTGAGTCCCTGGCTAGGGCTCTGGCAAGGCGTCCGCGAAGATTCTCTCCAGCACGATGAGATTGGCGACGGCGTCATCGGGTGGCGTCGGAACCGGCGTGTCATCGCGTATGGCGCGGGAGAAGGCATCCGCCTGCACCCCGTACTGGTCTGCAGCCGCCACCTCATGAATCTCGAGATGCGGCGCCACCGGCGGCTCACCACCCGCGTAATGGAGGATCCGGGTTGGGAGGTCTGGCGGGATGTTGTACGGGATCTCGACCTGTAGCCTGCCGGATGTGCCCTGAAGATGAACCCGTTGGTCGTCTTCGAGTTGGGTCGAGCAGGTGAACGTCGCGTGACGCCCGTCGAAGTCGAGGATCGCCGAGGTGACGACATCGGTGCCGAACTGGTCATCTCGTCGGATGGCCGCCTTCACCGCCGAGGGCTCGGACCCGAAGAGCATCCGGGAGACGTTGACCGGATAGCAGCCGATGTCGAACATGGCTCCCCCGCCGTAGTCGAGGACGTTGCGAATGTCGTCGGGGTCGAGGTTCCGGTAGGAGAAGAAGGATTGGACGGCGAGCAGCTCACCGATCAGTCCGTCGCCCAGCAACCGGCGCACCTCCACCCACAGCGGGTGGAGCCGGTACATGAAAGCCTCCATCAGCTTCACCCCGGCTCGCTCGGCAGCCACGATCATCTCCCGCGCCTGGGAGCTGGTGATCGCCATCGGCTTCTCGCACAGCACGTGTTTGCCGGCCCCCGCCGCCGCAATCGCCCACTCGGCGTGGAGGTGGTTGGGCAGGGGGATGTAGACCGCCTCGATCTCGGGATCGGCGAGCAAATCCTCATAGGAGCCGTAGGACCGGGGAATTCCCAGTCTGTCGGCCGTGGCACGCGCCTTGTTTGCGGACCGGGAGGCGATGGCCTCGACACGACTCAGCTCCGAGCCCTGCATTCCGGGGATCACCTTGTGGACCGCGATCCCCGCCGTCCCGAGCACGCCCCATCGGACCGGCTCAGTCACCGGGCCGCCCAACCCCGCAATCGGGGCGCTCAGGGGCCATGCAAGGATCGGTCGATCCCGACTTCGGTGGGCTCTGCGGCGGCACGACGGCATTGTTCACGGCGGGCAGCGGCCGGGCAAGCGGGGGGCCCGGGGTGACCGTGCCCGATGGCCACCGCGGGGCGGGGATCGGCTGGTTGGCGGCGGGGATGGCGGTCGGGGCCCTGGCCACGATAGGGGTGATCCTGCTCGTGAGAGCTCTCATCCTGCCCGGTGGCCCCGACGCGGCACTCGACCCACCGAGCTTTGTCGAGGAGTCGGCCGGCGCCGGGATCGACCATGTCTACGACGGTGATTTCGACTTCTTCGTAGGCGGCGGAGTAGCGGTGTTCGACTGCAACCAAGACAAACGCCCTGATCTCTACTTTGCCGGGGGGGTCAATCCCGCCGGTCTCTACCTGAACCAGAGCCCGATCGGCGGAGCCCTCCGCTTCGACGAGGTCGGCGACGCCGGGACCGACCTGACCGGGGTGACCGGGGCCTACCCCATAGACGTCGACAGCGACGGCCTCGGCGACCTGGTGGTGCTGAGGCTCGGTGAGAACATCGTCTTGCGCGGCAGAGGCGATTGCTCGTTCGAGCGCGCCAACGACCTGTGGTCGGTAGACGGAGGAGACGATTGGACCGTGGCTTTCAGTGCCATGTGGGAGGGCTCTGCGAGCCTGCCCACCCTGGCCTTCGGCAACTATCTCACAGAGAACGGGCAGCAGACCGGGGCCTGCGCCGACCATTACCTCTTCCGTCCCGAGGGTGATCGATACCGGGAGCCAACCATGCTCTCGCCCGGTTGGTGCACGCTGTCGATCCTGTTCAGCGATTGGGGGCGCAGCGGCCGGCGCGACCTGAGGATGACCAATGACCGCCACTACTACCGCCACGGTCAGGAGCAGTTGTGGCGGGTGGCCGAGGCTGAGACCCCCCGCCTCTACACCCTCGACGAGGGTTGGCAACCGATGCAGATCTGGGGCATGGGCATCGCCAGTCACGACCTGACCGGCGACGGCCTCCCCGAGGTGTTCCTCACCAGCCAGGGCGACAACAAGCTGCAGACCCTGTCCGACGGGGCCTTGCAGCCGAACTACTCCGACATCGCCTTCGAACGCGGGGTCACCGCACATCGCCCCTACGCCGGAGACGTGGGGCTCCCGTCGACGGCGTGGCATCCCGAGTTCCAGGATGTCAACAACGACAGCCTCATCGATCTCTACATCTCCAAGGGAAACGTCGAGGCACAGCGCGACTACGCCGCCCGGGACCCGAGCAATCTCATGCTGGGCAACCCGGACGGCAGCTTCACCGATGCCTCGGAGGCGGCCGGCATCGTCAATTTCGCTCGAGCCCGGGGCGCCGCCCTGGCC
>JBOGEU010000347.1:0-1292 GCA_050741995.1 Acidimicrobiia bacterium
TCGATACTCCCCGGGCTGGCCATCATGGTCACGGTCCTCGCCATCAATCTCACCGCAGACGGGGCCGCCGACGTCCTCGACCCCAAGCTGAAGAAGGGCGTCTTCCGACGCCGTCGTCAGAAGACCCCGCCCCTGCCCAGTGTCGTCGCGCCTGCTCGCTCGGGGGCGCCCGATCAACCTGCTCCAGAAAGTCTTCTCTCAGTCACGGAGCTGAGCGTGGCGTTCCCGCTCCAGGATGCAACGGTGAACGCGGTCCGCTCCGTGAGCTTCGACGTCCACCGGGAAGAGACCCTGGGCGTCGTCGGGGAGAGCGGCTCAGGCAAGTCGGTCACCGCTCTCTCGATCATCCAGCTTCTCGACTCGCCGGGCCGGGTGACTGGGGGGCAGATCCTCTTCGAGGGGCGGGATCTGACCCGCATTGGCGATCGCGAGATGGCGGGACTGCGAGGCCGCAAGATCGGGATGATCTTCCAGAACCCCGCCGCCTCGCTGAACCCGGTGCTCAGCATCGGCTCGCAGATGGTCGAGACCACACGCGCCCACCAGCGCATCGGTTCGGACGAGGCGAGGGAGAAGGCGGCAGCTGCCCTCCTGGACGTGGGCATCGGCGATCCCGGCTTTGTCCTCACCCAGTACCCGTTCCAGCTCAGCGGGGGCATGAACCAACGGGTGATGATCGCCATGGCCATGCTGGCCCGGCCGGACCTGCTCATCGCCGACGAGCCCACCACCGCCCTCGACGTCACTACCCAGGCCCAGGTGCTCGAGCAGCTCCGTGAGGTCACTCGCCAGCACCGAACGGCCCTGATCTTCATCACCCACGACATCGCACTGGTGCGCGAGTACGCCGACAGCATCGTCGTCCTCTACGCTGGCCAGGTGGCCGAGCACGGCCCGGTGGAGGCAGTGATCGGCTCCCCGGAGCACCCCTACACGCAGGCCCTGTTGGAGTCGGTGCCGCGAGGCGACATCGATCCCGGCGAGCGTCTTCCGGTCATCAGGGGAGAGCTTCCCGACCCCACCCAGGTGCCCATCGGCTGTCCGTTCGCCCCCCGCTGCCCCTATGTGATGGAGGTGTGCGTGGAGGTCAATCCCACGCTGGAGACGGTGGGTGTGGGTCGGCTGGCGGCCTGCCATCTCGACTCGGTCCCAGCCGGCAAGGTAGCGGTGCGATGACGCCCCCGCTCCTCGAAGTCCGCGGCCTGGCCAAGCACTATGTGCGGAGTCGGGGTTTCGTCGGAGCCAAGAAGACGGTGCGTGCGGTGGACGGGGTGAGCTTCACCATCGAGGAG
>JBOGEU010000348.1:0-10922 GCA_050741995.1 Acidimicrobiia bacterium
CCCCCTATCTCCCTTGGTCGACGAAGGAGCTGGGCAGGATGTTGGGCATCGAAACCGAGGTCGCCACCTGGGAGCGCCCGCAATTCGAGGGCGGGACCGCCCTGGGCGCGGTGGGCACGCTGTTCGACAAGCTCGAGCCCGACGCCCTCGACGATTGACCCGGGCGACGCCCCCGTTTTCCCCCTGTCCTCTACCCGCCGCCTGCCGATAAGATCAGGTGATGATTCGAGTCGCCCGGTTGGCCGGCGGATTCACCCTCCTCGGGGCGGGCACCGCGATGCTGGTCCTGCCCGGGCCCGGCATCCTCGCCATTGTCGGCGGCCTCACCATCCTGGAGAAAGACCTGCCCTGGGCGAAGCGGATCACCGACTCGCTCAAGGCGAAGACCGGGAGTAAGCCCGATCAGGCCGCAGGCGGGTAGACCCCGGCGCCCTTGCCCTTCTCCGTCTGCCAGAAGATGTCTGCGATCTCGTCGATGAGGGCGACCAGCTTCTTCCCATCCTCGGGATCGACCGACTTCTTGGCATTGCCCGCCTGGAGGATCGCCCGCCAGAAGAGATCGTCGAGGTTGGGAAACTCTTTGCGATGATCGGCGGTGAAGAAGTCGACCCAGAGCACCATCAGGTGGTGCTTGACCAACTCTGCTCGCTCTTCCTTGATCGAGATCGCCCTCGCCCTGAAGACCTCGTCGTCTGAGCTCTGATACTTCTCGGCCGCTTTGAGGACCGACATCGCCTCGATCTTGGCCTGGGCCGGGTCGTAGACCCCGCAGAAGAGATCACAGTGGGCGTGGGCAACAGTCACCCGTCGCATTGGCACTCCTTCTTTGTCGATGTGCTCATTCGACCATACCCTCGAGCCCAGGTTCATATGCAAAGGTTCCGCGTCGCCGAAGAATCGATGATGCCCACCCTCGCCCCAGGGGAGGAGTTCGTGACGACGGGGTCACGCCCCGCGGTGGTTGGCGACGTAGTCGCCCTCCCCCACCCCCGGCATGACCACTTCTGGCTCGTGAAGAGGATGAGCGCCGGCCCCGGGGAGACGGTCGACGGCTTCGGGGCATTGGACGCCGCCAGCGCCTGGGTCACCAGCGACAACATCACCGTCGAGGGCCACGACTCCCGATCGTTCGGGCCGGTTCCCCTGGTGAGTCTCCAGCCACGTGTCGAGCAGCTGGACGACCTCGCCTTCGGCGAGGCCGTCGCCCTCCTGACCGAAGAGGAGCCTGCATTCGCCCATGTCGTCGCCGAGCACGGGCCACCCCCTTTCTGGAGCAGGCCGGCAGGCTTCTCGACCCTGGTCTGGCTGATCATGGAACAGCAGGTGTCGCTCGAATCCGGCGCCGCGAAGTACGGGAGGCTCCATGGGCTCCTGGGGCGGATCACCCCCGAGGCGATGAATGCGGTGACCGAGGCAGGGCTGCGGGACATCGGCGTCACCCGCCAGAAGGCAAGGTACCTGATCGACCTCGCCTCCCTCGTGGTGTCGGGAGACCTCGACCTCGATGTGATGGCGGGCGCCGGCCTCGACGAAGCAAGGAGATCACTCATCTCCATCAAGGGAATCGGTCCCTGGACCGCCGATGTCTACCTCCTCTCCGCGCTCAGATTCCCCGACATGTTCCCGCTGGGCGACCGTGCGCTCCAGGTGGGGACCGCCGAGGTGCTCGGCATGTCGTCGCCTCCCGACGAAGGCGAGCTGGAGATGTTGTCGTTGCCGTGGCGCCCGATCCGGGCGGTGGCGGCGCGGATCATCTGGCACTCCTACCTGAAGACCCGGGGACGTGTCGAGCCCTTGGACCCGACTCTCATCCCCGGCTGACACGCAGCGCGGTCACCGGCGTAGAGTCGGGTGGATGACCGAGTTTGTGGTCCAGATGGAAAACCGTCCGGGCCGACTCGCGACCCTGACCGAGGCTCTGGCGGCCTTCGGGGTGAACATCGAGGCTCTGGCCGCCTATGGGCACGACGGGGAGGGGACCGTCCGCCTGATAGTCGACGACGCGGCAACCACACGAAGGGTCCTGGACGAGGCGGCCCTTCAGAACGAGGAGAACACCGTTCTCGTCGCGCAATTGCCTCATCGACCGGGCGAGCTCGCCGGCTTGACGAGACTCCTCGCCAACGCCGGTGTCAACATCGATGCCATCTACGTGCTCCGCTCCAACGCCGAGGGCATCGAATTCGCGATCTCCGTCGACCAGCCGGAATCGGCTCTGCCCCACCTCCCGATCATGGGCGGGGTATTCACCGTCTAAGAGACCCGACCTCCCTACAGTGCCCGGGATGCGTACCAAACTTGCTTGGTTGGTCGCGCTCGGACTGATCCTCGCCGCGTGCTCGGGCAGCGTCGAAGAAGCCGGGAGCACGACGACCTCCGAGCCGACGACAACCACGAGCGAATCGACGACGACGACCACTACCGCCCCAACCACGACCCTGGCCGGTCCCACGAGCCCGATCAACGGGTTGCCGGTCGACGACCCGGCTCTGCTCGACAGGAGGCTCCTGGCGGTCAAGATGGACAATCACCCCAACGCCCGCCCCCAGTCGGGCGTGCAGGAGGCCGACGTCGTGTTCGAGATCGTCGTGGAGGGAATCACCCGCTTTCTCACCTTGTGGCAGCAGAGCGACACCGAGTACTTCGGCCCCATGCGCTCCGGCCGGCCCACGGAGGTCGCCTTCCTCACCGCTCCCAACAATCCGACGTTCGCCTTCTCGGGGGCACAGAGTTGGGTACAGGCCCTGATCCGCTCCAAAGACATCAACCTGATCGGCGAGGTGCGACCGGCCACGTTCCGGATCTCGGGGCGATTCGCTCCCCACAATTTGTACGTCAACACCAACCTGTTACGTGATTACGCCGACGAGAAGGGCTACCCCGACGAGCCTCCCACCGGGCCCATCTGGGAGTTCGGCGATCTCCCCGCCTCCGCCGAGCCGGCGTCCTCGGTGGAGATCGACTTCGTCGGCAACACTGTCAACTGGGACTGGGATCAGGGGACGGGCACCTGGCTCCGCACCGCGGACGGCCGGGAGTCGATGTGGCGGACCGAGGACGGCGAGGAGGGGCGGATCGGCTTCCCGGTCGTGATCGCCCTCTACACCGAGCAGTACCTCCACTCCCCGTCGGGCCGGGGCAAGAGCCTTCCCAGCAGCATGACCATCGGCAGCGGTGAGGCTTATGTCTTCGCCAACGGCAAGGTCGTGAAGGGAACGTGGGAACGTGAGGACGAGAAGGACTGGTTCACCCTCACCGACGAGGCGGGGAAGGTGATCCCGGTGCCCGCCGGCAAGGCGTGGATCTCGTTGGTCCCGACCAACAACGGCCTCACCTACGAATGATCGCCTTCGTAAAACCTAGAACGTAAACCGTAAGACGTATAGTGGTCTCTCGTGTCTGCACGAAGTCGTGTCCAGGAGGCGCTCGATGCAGCCCACGCCACCCTGGCCACGCTCAATGCATTCACCTATCTCGATGACGAGCGCGCCCTGGCGCGGGCCGCCCAGATCGACGACTCGATCGACAGCGGCCGCATCCGGGGACCGTTGGCGGGGATGCCGATCGGCCTCAAGGACCTGATCGATCACCAGGGCCGCACCACAACCGCCGGCTCCGCGTTCCTCCGGAAACAGGCGACGATGTCGGCCACGGTGGTCTCCCGCCTCGAAGCCGCGGGGGCGGTCATCATCGGCCGGACGGGGCTGCACGAGTTTGCATTTGGGTTCTCGTCGGAGAACCCGCATTTCGGGCCGGTGAGAAACCCCTGGGATCTCGACACCTCACCGGGTGGGTCGTCGGGTGGCTCGGGTGCCGCCGTCGCCGCCGGGATCACCCCGGTGAGCATCGGGACCGACACCGGCGGCTCGGTTCGAGTTCCGGCCGCCCTGTGCGGGTGTCTGGGGCTGAAGGTGACCCATGGCAGGGTTCCCCTCGACGGCGTCTTCCCTCTCGCCCCCTCTGTCGACACCGTGGGCCCCCTCGCCGACACCATCGAGAGCCTCGACGCCTCGTACCGGGTGATCTCGGAGGACACGAGCCCCGAGCCGGCACCGGGCCCGCTGAGGCTGGGCATACCCCGGCCATGGTTCGACCTGGCCCCGATGGAGGACCGGGTGACCCGCGCCTTCGAAGACGTCACCGGGAAGCTGGGCGGGCTCGGTCACTCGGTGATCCCCGTCGACATGCCCGAGGTCGTTCCCGGGACGCCTCTGGTCCATGCGATCGCGGGCGAGATCAGCGAGGTCCACAGGGAATTCCGGGCCGGGGACTTGCCGTATGGTGAGGACGTGGCGCGCCGACTGGCCGAGTGCGCGGCAGTCACATCCGAGCAGATTCAAGTGGCCCATGAATGGCAGCTAATGATTCGCCGGCGATTCGCCGAAGCTTTCGAAGAAGTGGATGCGTTGATCACGCCGACCGTTCCGGTCATCCAGAAGCAGATCGGAGTCGACTCGATCGGTGACCACCATTACCGCTCGGTCTTGTCCTGGTTCACCGCCATCGTCAACCACTCCCTGCATCCGGCGATCGCCATGCCGATCGTCGATTCGGGGCAACCACCGGTGTCGATGCAGGCGATTGGGTCTCTCGGCTCAGAGACAGCTTTGATCGGTTTCGGTAGATCATTGGAGGACGCCGGATTGGTCGGGTTCCGCCGCGCTCCATTGGGCCTAGGTAATGCATGACACAGATAAACTGGAATCGCGCGGCAGCCCGGGATGTGGTCTTCTCACCAGAACCTCGAGTTCAACCCCCTGGCGGACGCGCGCCGGATAGATAAAACAAGGAAGTGAGCAAAGTGGTCGACCAGATCGCCACAGCTGAACGTTCGACAACAAACACCGAGACCCTCGACAAGGTGGTCATCCGCTTCGCCGGCGACTCCGGCGACGGGATGCAGGTTGCCGGGTCGAGATTCACCGACGCCAGCGCGCTGTTCGGGAACGACCTGGCGACACTGCCGTCATTCCCGGCGGAGATACGGGCTCCGGCCGGGACACTTCCCGGGGTGTCGAGCTTCCAGGTGCAGATCGCCGACTTCGACATCCTGACCGCCGGAGACCAGCCGGATTGCCTGGTGGCGATGAACCCCGCCGCCCTCAAGAAGAACCTCAAGGACCTGCGGCAAGGCGGGACGCTCATCGTCAACACCGACAGCTTCGACGAGCGCAACCTGGCCAAGGCCGGATACGAGACCGACCCGGTGGAGGACGGATCCCTGCAGAGCTTCAGGGTGATCAAGGTGCCGATGGACGAGCTCACCAAAGAGGCGGTGAAGGACACCGGCGTCTCGGGGCGCAGCGTGCTCCGCTCCAAGAACTTCTTCGCCCTCGGCCTCCTCGCCTGGCTGTTCCACCGGCCGACCGAGCCGACCATCGAGTGGGCCCAGAAGAAGTTCGCCCGGACCCCTGAGGTCGCCGCGGCAAACGTCGCCGCCTTCCAGGCCGGGTACACGTTTGGCATCGCGACCGAAGCAGCCAAGATCACGTTCGAGATCAAGCCGGCCGCTCTCGCCCCGGGGACGTACACCAACGTCAACGGGAACACGGCACTGGCCTGGGGCCTGATCGCGGCGTCGAAGCTGTCCGGGCTGCCGCTGTTCTATGGGACCTACCCGATCACCCCGGCATCGGACATCCTCCACGAGCTGGCCCGACACAAGAACTTCGGGGTGAGGACCTTCCAGGCCGAGGACGAGATCGCCGGCGTCGGCTCCGCCATCGGAGCCGCTTTTGCCGGGAGCCTCGCCGTGACCGGCTCATCGGGGCCGGGCATCGCGCTGAAGAGCGAGGGCATCTCGCTCGCCTTCATGATGGAGCTCCCGCTCATCGTCGTGAACGTGCAGCGTGGTGGCCCCTCCACCGGTCTCCCCACCAAGCCTGAGCAGTCCGACCTCTTGTTCTCCCTGTATGGCCGTCACGGCGAGTCACCGATTCCGGTGCTCGCAATTGGCTCGCCTTCGGACGCGTTCGAGATGACGATCGAGGCGGCCCGCATCGCCCTCAAGTACATGACCCCGGTCTTGCTCCTGAGTGACAACCAGGTGGCCAACGGATCCGAGCCGTGGCGGCTGCCGGATGTCTCCGCCATCCCACCGATCGAGGTTGAGTTCGCCGAGCACCCCAACGGGCCGAATGGCGCCTTCCTCCCCTACATGAGGGACATCGACACCTTCGCCCGCCCCTGGGCCCTGCCCGGCACCCCGGGCCTCGAGCACCGGATCGGTGGCCTGGAGAAAGAGGCGATCACCGGGAACGTGTCCTATGACCCGGCCAATCACCAGTTGATGACCGACAGCCGGGCATGGAAGGTCGCCAACATCGTCAACGACGTGCCGGACCTCGAGGTCAGCGGAGACGAGGACGCGAACCTCCTGGTCCTCGGCTGGGGCTCCACCTTTGGCTCGATCAGGGCCGCGGCGAGAACCATCCGACTCGACGGAGGGAAGGTGGCCACCACCCACCTCCGCTATCTCAACCCGATGCCGAAGAACCTCGGTGAGATCCTTCGACGATACGACAAGGTACTTATTCCCGAGCTGAACACCGGCCAGTTGCGCAAAGTGATTCGAGCCGAGTTCCTGGTGGACGCCAAAGGCTTGAACAAGGTCGCAGGTGAGCCGTTCAAGGTCTCGGAGATAACGGACAAGATCCTGGAGATGATCAAGTGACCGCCCCCGCATACACACGTGCCGACTTCCAGACGGACCAGGAGGTGCGATGGTGCCCTGGTTGCGGCGACTACACGATCCTGGCCTCGGTTCAGCAGTTCCTGGCCGGTCTCGGCCGGCCCCGTGAGGAGTTCGTGTTCGTGTCGGGGATCGGCTGTGCTGCCAGGTTCCCGTACTACATGAACACCTACGGGATGCACTCCATCCATGGCCGAGCTCCCGCAATCGCCTCGGGGATCGCCGCATCGAGACCCGACCTATCGGTATGGGTCATCACCGGTGACGGTGACTCGCTTTCCATCGGGGGCAACCACCTGATCCACTCGCTGCGACGGAACGTGAACCTGAAGATCCTCATGTTCAACAACCAGATCTATGGGCTGACCAAGGGTCAGTACTCACCGACGTCGGAGCAGGGCAAGAACACCAAGTCGTCGCCACAAGGGTCGATCGACTACCCGTTCAACCCCGTTTCGCTGGCTCTGGGCGCCGAGGCGACCTTCGTCGCCCGCACCCTGGACATGGATCGCAACCACACTCAGGCTCTGTTGCAGGCGGCGTACGAGCACGAGGGCTCGGCGTTCATCGAGATCTATCAGAACTGCAACGTCTTCAACGACAAGGCATTCATCCAGCTGACGGGAAAGGAAGAGCGGGTCCACAATCGCATCGACCTCGAGGAAGGCAAGCCGATCGTCTTCGACGAGGGTGCCAAGGCAGTGGTCCTCCGCGACGGCCAGGCGACGATCGTGGACTCGTCGAAGGTCGACCCGGGAGCCATCCTGGTCCACGACCCGACCCGTCCCGACCCCACCGTCGCCTTCGCATTGAGCCGGCTCTCCCACGGCCCATACGGCCCGACGCCGCTCGGGATCTTCCGCAACGTGCATCGGCCGACCTACGACTCGCAGCTCAACGCTCAGATCGACGGCGCCAAGGAGAAGCTCGGAGACGGCGACCTCTCCCGCCTCATCAGCAGCCAGGGGACCTGGACGGTGAAGGCCGCCTCCTCCAACGGGGGCTGAATCGCATCCCTGATGGATGTCGTCGACGGTGAGGAGCCCGCTGAGGGCAACCACCGTTTGCCCGAGAGGGTGGGCCAACCCCCGGAGACCGATGGGCGCCGCACCTATCAGGTCCTGATCGACCGCCGATTCGGCACGTTCTTCGTCGGCAAGCTGGCTTCGCTCATGGGGCTGTGGGTGGTCAACATCACCTCGGCCCTCCTCATCTTCGAGCTGACCAATTCGGCGTTCCTGGTCGGCCTCGTCACCGTGCTCCAGTTCACGCCACAGATCGTCTTCTCTCCCTGGATCGGTGCCCTGATCGACCGCAAGGACCGGCGCCGGGTGGTGATGATGGGCCAAACACTGACTCTCGTCGGCACTCTGGGACTCGGCATCTGGCTGCTTGCGGCCGGGGTCGAAGGTCTCCCCGGCTTGTGGCCGATCTTCGCCACTGCGCTGTTCGCGGGCCTCGGCAACGCCGTCACCTCGCCATCGACACAGTCTCTCATCCCGGCCCTGGTCCCCAGGGCCGACCTCTTCGCCGGGATCACGCTCAACAGCAGCATCGCCAGCTTGTCGCGAGCGGTCGGCCCGGCACTGGGTGCCCTGGTGTACGTCGGGCTCGGCCCTGCGGCCGGGTTCATCACGGGTGCCGTCGGGAACCTGCTTCTGATCGCGGCCATGGCTCTCGTCAGGCCGGAGCCGGCTCCGAAGGACAGCGGCGGCGACACATCGATCCTGGGCGGCTTCAGGTACCTGCGCAGGACGCCGGCGATGCTGGCTCTGCTGCTGTGCGTGGCCGCAGTCGGCTTCGGGGTCGACGTCACGATCACCCTGACACCATCGCTGGCAGCCGAGCTGGGGCAGGGGGAGGTGTTTGTCGGGACCCTGGCCTCGGTCTTCGGGGTCGGGGCGCTGGCAGCCATCCTGCTCTCGTCCCCCCTCGACCGTCGGTGGGGTTTGTCGGGTGTCGGCGTGGTGGGGCTCGGGCTGATGTCGATCGGATTCCTGGGGCTGGCGGCAAGCCCCGGGGCCGATCTGGCGCTCGTCGGCATAGGCATCGCCGGTGCCGGCTTCCTCCTCTCCAGCTCCTCGCTGACTTCGAGGATCCAGGAGTTGGTGCCCGATGTGTTCCGGGGTCGGGTGATGGCGATCTGGGCGGTGGGCTATTTCGGATCGCGCCCGATCGCGGCGACGATCAACGGCGCGGTGGCCGATGCCGTGTCGGCGCGGTTCGCGCTCCTGATAACGGTGGTAGTGACCGGTGTCGCCGCCTACTTCACCTACACCACCGCGAAATGGATCGACAGGGATTGATTGACACCGCGCAGCAACGGAGCAGAGGATCAGCAACAACGATTGTTCTCGTAGACTGTTCGCCGTGATTGAAGTGTTCGGGTGGTGGCGTTGAGTCACGAAGTGCTGGTGGCCGCCGCCGGCATCGTGCCGTTCAGCAAGAAGTCCGAGCAGAGCGCGGACTTGCTGGCCGCCACCGCGATCCGCGATCTATTCGGCTCCGGTGTGGATCCCGCATTGGTCGATGAGGCCTACTTCGGGAGCGCCAAGGGCGGAGGGCTGATCGGGCAGCGATCACTCAGATTCACCGGGCTGGCGAGCGGCCTGCCCGTCTTCAATGTCGAGAACGCATGTGCCAGCGGCGGTGTCGCATTTCATCTGGCGCATCGGGCGATTGCCGCCGGTGACATCTCCTGCGCTCTCGTGGTCGGGGTGGACCGGCTGTCGGTGCTCGGCAAGGGGACACTGCCGGTCCAGGAAACCGAGTGGGACGGAAGGTCCGGAATGACCAACCCCGTCGTCTACGCCATGCGTGCCCGGCGTTACATGCACGAGACCGGCGCCACGGCGGCCGATCTCGCATCGGTCACCGTGAAGAGCCGGCACTTCGCGGCGATGAACCCGGTGGCTCACATGCGGACGCCACTGACGGTCGAGGAGGTGCTCGCCTCCCGTCCGATCGCAGATCCGATCACCCTCTACCAATGCTCGCCCAAGAGCGACGGCGCCGCTGCCGTCTTGCTCGTCTCCGAGGAACGGGCGCGACGTGCCGGCCTCGACGGGCCGAGGGTGAGGGCATCGGTGGTCACCTCGGGAATGTTCAGCATGGCCGAACGTGACATCACACGGCCGGACATCACCCAGCGCGCCTCGAGCGCCGCCTACGAGAAAGCCGGGGTTGGCCCCGAGGATCTCGACGTCGTGGAGCTCCACGACGCCTTCACCCTCGCCGAGTTGCTCTACACCGAGGAGCTCGGATTGTGCGCGGACGGGGAGGGTGTCGACCATCTCCGCTCGGGAGCCAGCGCCTCTCTCGAGGCGAGCGGAAATGCGGTCGTCAACCCCAGTGGCGGTTTGATGGGACGGGGACATCCGATTGGGGCGACCGGTGTTGCCCAGATCGTCGAGTGTGTCGGCCAACTGAGGGGAAGGGCCGGCGCCAGGCAACGCAGCGCAGCGAGGACCGCCATGGCCCACGTCACCGGTGGGGGTGCCTCCGGTTTCGACAACGGGGCGTGCTCGGTCACGATCCTCACCAACTGACGGCGGGAGCCACCGATCATGCCGAATCGGATCTTCATCTGGCCAGGACAGCTTCCCTCCGAGCTGGACGGCTTGCACGCATCGTTGACCGCCGCCCTGGGTGGGACCGAGATCATCCGTCTCGAGAGTCTCGAAGACCTCGCCTCCTCCCGCGACGGCGAGCACGCCGACGATGCGCTGTTGGTCGTGCAGGTCGACACCTGGCTGTCGCCCGCGCTCGGCGCCAGCCTGGCAGCACCGCAATTGAACAGCGTGGTGATCGTCTCCGACGAATTCCTCGGGACCGATCTCCCTGACTTCGATCCGGCGGCCGCCGCGGGCGCGGCCGTCGCCGCCGTTCGCTCCCTCGCCGTCCAGCGCGGGTCGAGCAGCCGGGCGAATGCCGTCTGTGTCCCCGCCGCGATGTTCGGCAAGGTGAGTGCGCTCCGTGGCCCGCTGGCGACGAAGGTCGAGCTCCTCGACGTGGTCGAGGCGGTGGTGTTCTTCCTCAGCGAGGAGAACGCATACCTCAACGGTCAGCTGCTCTTCGTCAACGGTGGACGACACCTCTTCTCGTCGTTCACGGCGTGAGACGCTGATGCCATCGGGAGCACTCACCAAGATCGCCCTGGTCACCGGTGGCGGCCAGGGCATCGGGGCGGCCATATGCCGACGTCTGGCACAAGACGGTCATCATGTATGCG
>JBOGEU010000349.1:0-7171 GCA_050741995.1 Acidimicrobiia bacterium
GTTCTAGACGATCCCAAAACCTGGATGTTCGATGATACGACCGAGGTGCTGGCCGAATGCCTTTCGGTAAGCCTCTGACCAGCACCTATTTGGTCGGGACGGCCGGATTCGAACCGACGACCTCAGCGTCCCGAACGCTGCGCGCTACCAAGCTGCGCTACGTCCCGATTGGGATCAGATGGTAGGCGAGCCATCGATCCAAGCCCATTCGATCAAGGCGGCCTCTTCCGCGGCGGTGATTTCGGGATACTCTGTCCGGAGCGGAATGAAAGGGGGACGACGATGACTGCCTACGACGCCCGGCTTCGCCTGAGCGGGACGGAAGACGGACCGGTGAGCGTGCTGATCGATCTCACCGATGATCGGTTGACCATGACGTCAGGCCCGATCGAGGTCGCCGACTGGGCGCGGGACGAGATCCGGATAGCAGCCCTGCCCGATGGGTTCCATGTCCGGGCCGAAGGCGAGGAGATCATTCTCGACGTCACCGACGATGCAAAGTTCGCCCTCGAGCTGGGGATCCGCAACGCGCCGCCGATCCTGCGACGCCGCATGTCCGCCCTGCTCCGGGACGACGGCGCAGATCTCTAGCCGCGACGGACCACTAGACCAGCAGTTCTGCGATCTGCACCGCGTTGAGCGCGGCACCCTTGCGCAGGTTGTCGCCCACCACCCAGAGGTTGATCCCTCCCGGCTCGCCGACGGTGGGACGGATCCTGCCCACCAGGACATCGTCGATGCCTGCGGAGTCGAGTGGGGTGGGCACCCTGTCGGCCCACACCTGAACCCCGGCTGCGGAACCGAGCACTTCGATGGCCTCGTCGGGCCCGAGCGGACGCTCGAAGCGGAGGGTGGCGGCCACTCCATGACCGACGAGGACGGGGACGCGGACACAGGTCGGCTCCACCAGGAGATCAGGCATATCGAGAATCTTCCTCGACTCGTTGACCAGCTTCCACTCCTCGTCGGTGTAACCCTGCTCGGTCTCGGACCCGGCAAAGGGGAGCACGTTGAAACCGATCGGCCGCGCGTACAGCGACGCCCCGGGGTCGACCCAGCCACCAGTCATCAGCCCGTCGAGATCGGGTCGGAGCGCATCGATCTGCTCGATGAGCTCGACCACTCCCTGCTGACCGGAGCCGGAGACAGACTGGTAGGAGGTGGCAACCATGTTTTGCAAGCCGGCCGCCTGGTGCAATGGCCCCGCCGCCATCATCAATGCCATCGTCGTGCAATTGGGATTGGCGATGATGCCGTGGTGGGCGGATGCCGCGGCATCGTTCACCCCGGCAACCACCAGGGGAACAGTCGGATCCATCCGAAATGCCGACGAGTTGTCGATCACCACCGCCCCGGCATCGGCGAAGCGGGGGGCGTAGGCCCGGGACCGGTCACCCCCTGCGGAGAACAATGCGATGTCGATGCCGTCGGGATCGGCGGTGGCCAGGTCCTCGACTTCCACCGCTCCGAATTTCGTGTCGACCACGGTGCCAGCCGAGCGCTCCGAGGCGAGAAGCCGCAGCGATCCCAGGGGGAAGTCCCGCTCCTCGAGGATCGACCTCATGGTTCGCCCTACCGCTCCGGTGGCGCCGACCACGGCGACGGCGCGGTCGCTCACGCTCCCACCTCCTCATAGGTGGTAGGCGGCTCGAAGGCGGCATGAAGGGCCTGGACTGCCGGCTCGACCTGGTCGGCCCGCACCACGCACGAGATCCTGATGGTGGAAGTGGAGATCATCTCGATGTTGATCCCTGCATCGGCGAGAGTCTCGAAGACCTTGGCGGCCACTCCGGGGTGGGTCTTCATCCCGGCCCCGACCAACGAGACCTTGGCGATCTCGGCGTCGACATCCACCGATTCGGCACCGATCTCGCCGGCCACCTGCTTTGAGATCCGCTCCGCCTCCACCAGATGGGTTCGGGGAACGGTGAAGCTGATGTCGGTGCTCCCGTCATGGGAGACATTCTGGACGATCATGTCCACATTGACTCCGGCCTCGGCCAGCGAGCCGAAGAGGGCGGCAGCCACCCCGGGCCGGTCGGGAACACGGTTGACGGTCACCTTCGCCTCGGATCGGTCATGGGCGATGCCGCTGACGATGGCCTGCTCCATCGGAGATTCCCGCACCCAGGTCCCCTCGTCTTCGTGGAAGGAGGACCTGACATGGATCGGCACGTCGTAGCGGCGCCCGAACTCGACTGCCCGCGACATGAGCACTCCGGCGCCGCCCGCCGACAACTCGAGCATCTCGTCGAACGGGACCTCGTCCATCTTCCTGGCGCCGGGAACGATCCGCGGGTCGGCGGTGAATACCCCGTCGACGTCGGTGTAGATCTCGACACTGTCGGCGCCGAGGGCGGCCGCCAGGGCCACCGCCGTGGCGTCCGATCCACCGCGGCCCAAGGTGGTTATTTCCTTCGACTCCGGGTCGACACCCTGGAAACCGGCGACGATGACGACCCTCCCCTCGGTCAGGCTGTCCCTGACCCGGGTCCCCTTGATTTCGAGGATCTTGGCCGAGCCGTGCGAGGAGTCGGTGAGGATCCCTGCCTGCGAGCCGGTGTAGCTCACTGCCGGTATCCCCCGCGAATTCAGGCTGATCGCCAGCAGTGCCATCGATATCCGCTCCCCCGCGCTGAGCAGCATGTCCATCTCGCGGGGCGAGGGATTCTCGCTCACCTCGGCGGCGAGTGACACCAGTTGGTCTGTGGTCTCTCCCATCGCGGAGACCACGACCACTACGTGGTGCCCTTCGCGCCGCGTCGACTCGACCCGATCCGCCACGGCCTTGATGCGGGCCGGGTCGGCGAGCGAGGTCCCCCCGAACTTCTGGACAACGATCGACATGATCCCCACAGTTTGGAGCCTTTCGGCTCAGAACACGAACACCGGCGGAAGCATGCCGGCAGTCGCCGCCTAAAGTCGCTCCGCCATGACCGACCGACGCAGGCGCCAGAAGGAACAACGCGCCGCCCGAAGAGAGTCCGAGAAGAAAAAAGAGGCGCGCAAGGAGCTGGGGCGCCGGCTCGGCACCGCAGTCGTTTTCGGGCTCGTGGTGGTCGGGATCTTCGTCGTCGGGGGGATCTTCGGTGGTGACGAGGGTGACCTTCCCCAGGGATACGAAGGCTTTCGCAACCAGCCCACCGCGTGCGGAGCCGCGCCACCGGATCCCGAGCCGGTGGCGCGGTTCGAAGAGCCTGAGCCACAAACCGATGTCACGGCAGGTTCGGAGGTCGACGTCACCCTCGACACCTCCTGCGGCGAGATCGGGATCGAATTGGACCCCGAGCGATCCCCGGAGACGGTCAACTCGTTCGTCTTCCTGGCACGGGAGGGCTTCTTCGAAGGCCAGGTCTTCTACCGGATCGTCCCCGGGTCCCGGATGTTCTCCGGCGATCCCGAGGCAAACGGGAATGGCGGCCCGGGGTACAAGATTGCCGATGAATACCCCCCTGACGACTTCGTCTACAGCCCGGGCATGGTCCTCATGGACAACGTTGGCAAGGACACCACCGGCAGCCGGTTCTTCATCCTCACCGGAGATCTCGCCGCGGCCCTCAACCCGCAGTTCAACCTGCTCGGCGAGGTGACCTCGGGTCAGGAGACATTGGATCGGATAATGGAGGTGGAGAAGGCCCGCCGGCCGGGGTCGAGAGAAGACAGCCTGCCCCTCGAAACGGTCTACATCGAGACGGCAACGGTCCAAGTAACCGGTTCTTGACCCACCCAGGGGGCATCATCGGGGGTGAGCCCGCAATGGTTGTCGACCTTCACGCCCACTCGACCGCCTCAGATGGATCGCAGACTCCGTCGGACCTCGTCGCGATGGCGGCTTCCCGGGGCCTGGGCGCTCTCGCCCTGACCGACCACGACACGTTGCAGGGGATCGATGAGGCCCGGGCGGCAGCCGAGGGCGTCGACCTCGAATTGATACCCGGCACCGAGGTCTCCCTCGACTTCGATGGTGGCATGCATCTGGTCGTGCTCTGGCTGGAACCGGGGCCCGGGCCACTACAAGACAGGCTCGCGTCGCTCCAGGCCGGACGCGATCAGCGAAACGCGGTCATCGCCGACCGGCTGGCCGCCCTCGGTATGCCGGTCACCCTCGAGGACATCGCCGAAGAAGCGGGCTATGGATCCGTAGGCCGCCCCCACATCGCGGCGGTGATGATGCGAAAGGGCTTCGTCGAGTCGGTGGCCGAGGCCTTCGACCTTTGGCTGGGGGCCGGGAAGCCGGCCTATGCAGGGAGACCGAGATTGTCCCCCGAGGAAGGGATCTCGCTGGCCGTCGCCTCCGGCGCGGTGCCCGTGTTGGCCCATCCCCACACCCTGGGGATCAACCGCTCTCATGAGATGGCGGCATTGCTCACCCGTCTCCGTTCCGCCGGCCTGGTCGGTCTCGAGGCCTTCTACGCCGGATATCACCGCCACGAGCGAGAGGGCTATGCCGATCTCGCCTCGCGTTTCGGGCTGGTGGCGTCGGGCGGCAGCGACTACCACGGCTCGTACAAGCCAGGCTTGGAGCTGGGAATCGGCTATGGGGACCTCCAGGTTCCCGGGTCGGTCGTCGACCAGCTCCGGGCTCATGCGGGGGTCTGGTGAGTCGCCCGCTACGCATGGGGACCGCCGCCGCCGTGGTCTCCGCCAGCGTCCTCTTCTCCCGTCTCCTCGGTCTGGGCAGGGAATCTCTTCTCGCCACGATGTTCGGCCTGGAGGCAGAAGGCGATCTCTACCGCCAGGCTTTCACCATCCCCGATTTCCTCAACTATCTCCTCGCCGGCGCATATCTGACGATCACTCTGATCCCGATCCTGAGCCGTCACCTGGAGCGGGGCCAGACGGAAAAGGCGAGCCAGGCCTTCACCTCGGTGTTCCGCTTCGTCGGATGGTCGGTCCTCGGGCTGACGGTGGTGATGTGGCTGGCTGCCGACCCTCTGGTGTCCCTGATCTTTCCCGACACCTCCGATCACACCCGGCTCGTCTCGCTGACCCGTCTCGTCTTGCCTGCGCAGGTGTTCCTGGTGATGGGCGCCCTGCTCATGGCGGTTCAGTACACCCATCGCCGCTTCCTCCTCCCGGCACTGGCCCCCATCTTCTACAACGTTGGAATCATCGCCGGGGGCGTGCTCGGGGCGGTGATCGGCGATGCATCACCGGAGGCGTTCCTCTGGGGTGCGGTCGTCGGGTCGGCGGTGGGGAATTTCGGGCTGCAGTGGATGGGGGCCCGAGCCACCGAGACGTGGCTGACCCCGGTGCCGCCGGGTGACTCCTCGGTCAAGGAGTACCTGATCCTGGCCCTGCCGCTGATGCTCGGCCAGTCGATTGCGGTGCTCGACGAGCAGTTCGTGAGGTGGTTCGGACAAATCGAGGTGGGGGCCACCTCGGCGCTCAGCTTTGCCCGACAACTCAACATGGTCCCGGTCGGTGTCATCGCCCAGGCAGCGGGAGTAGCAGCGTTCCCGTTCCTCGCCCGTCTCGCCGCCGCCGACGACGAAGAGGGGCTGGCCCGGAGCACCGGTCGGGCGGCGCGAAACACCATCTTCATCGCCGCCGCCGCCACGGCCACGCTCATCGTCCTCGCCCGGCCCCTGGTCCGACTCCTCTACCAGTATGGGGAGTTCGATGCCGACGATGCGGAGTTGGTCGCCAACCTCCTCGTCATCTATGCCTTCTCGATCCCGGCATGGGGCCTGCACCAGATCCTGTCCCGGCACTTCTATGCGAAGCGCAAGATGTGGACCGTGGTCGGGATCGGCACCGCAGGCACCCTGATCGCGGTTCCCGTCTGGCTCGGGCTTCACGCTGCTATCGGGGTGGAAGGGTTTGCCCTGGCGTCGACCCTGGTGATGACCGCATATGCCATCGCCATGCTCGTCGCCTGGGGGCTGGATGCAGGCTGGGCACCGGTGCGGCTCCTCCTCCCGTCGCTGGTCAGGGGACTCCTCGCCGCCGGGGCTGCGGCGCTGGTCGCCTACCCCCTGGTTCGGGCCTTCTTCGGCGAAGGGGAGATGACGATCGTGGGTGGGCTTGCCGCGGCGGCTCTGGGTGCCCTCACCACCCTTGCCGCCTTCCTCGGGGTCTCCTATCTGCTTCGCGCCCCCGAGCTCGGAGAGCTTCGGAGAAAGCGCTGACCTGAGGGTGGGCACACCACTCTCATCGTGAGCAGGCGGTGACGGGTCAGGGACGACGGGGACGGACGATCTCCCGGGGCAGGTTGGGCTCCTCGGGCCGACCGGCCAGTACCCAGGCCGGCAGGGAGTTGTCGTTGTGAGGTCCCTCGGCGACGGCACGCTCCTCCTCGGCGATGCGGTCGAGGACGACCGCGATCACGGCCGCTTCGAACTCGCCGGCTCCGCCCTTGATCTCGATCACGTCATTCATGAGGCAACTCCACGAGCTCGATCAAGGTACCAGTGAGATCCGCGGGATGGACAAAGGCGATACGGGCGCCGCGCCCCCCCGATCGAGCGACCTCGTCGACGAGCCTGGCACCGGTCGCTGCCAAATGCTCCAGTGCGAGCTCGATCGAGGCCACGGCAAAGGCGACGTGGTGCAGACCCTCCCCGCTTCTCTCCAGGAAACGGCCCACCGGGGTGTCCGCGGCGAGTGGCTGCAGCAGTTGGACGAATGACCCGCCGACGGGAATCATCGCCTCCTCGACCCCCTGGCTGTCGACCTTCTCCCGGTAGAGGGGCTCGACCCGATATCGCAGGCGATAGCCGGCCACTGCCGCATCCAGGTCGCGCACCGCGATTCCCACATGGTCGAGGTTGAGGAGCTTCACCGGACAGAGGCTATTGCTCCGCCGGAGCGGTGTCACCTGGGGCCATTACCATCCGGCCCAGGAGGTTTCTTCTCATGACCAACCCTGTGATCACCGGAATCGCACGCACTCCCATCGGCAAATACGGTGGGGCGTTGACCCCGCTACGCGCCGTCGAGTTGGGAGGCGTCGCCATAGCCGCCGCCCTGGAGCGGAGCCAGGTCGATCCATCTGCCGTCGACGAAGTCCTGTTCGGCCATGTCCTACAGGCAGGCGAGGGCCAAATCACCGCACGTCAGGCGGCGGTGCGAGGCGGGCTGCCGATGACGGTTCCCTCGGTGACGATCAACAAGGTGTGCCTCTCCGGGATGTCGGCCATCGGGCTCGCCGAGCGCGGGATACGTGCCG
>JBOGEU010000350.1:0-1427 GCA_050741995.1 Acidimicrobiia bacterium
ACCAGGGGCTCGAGGAGAAAGACCAGACCCGCCCCGAACGCTATCGGGAGCCAGATGACACGTATCGACCCGGCGACCATGATGAGGCCATAGCCCAAAGCGACCGCCCCCACTGCGGTCCAGACGATCAGGGCTACGCGTCTCAGCCGTTCGGAGGGCACGGCGGGAGTGTAACTAGTGGTCCGTCGCGTAAATAGTGTGCACGTGTCTCCGAGTAATCGGCGTCATCTGGCAAGAAGAAGCGCGCAGTGCAGCCGGGAGCTGCGGCGAGCACTTCGACACAGCCAGGGACGTCGAGGGCCGGAGAAACGCCACAAGTATTTGTGAGGCGGGCCGCTAACCCTCGATAACCGTCAGGGTTGAGCCGTCACCGACCGAAATCACCCAACCGTCGCCTGCGGTGGGGCTGGCCGATCCCTCGGAGTTGTCGACCCAAGTAGCGGGCACCACGGCCTCACCGACCACCCGCACCGGGGTGCTCGGCGGGACGACGACCCTGAAGGTGCCCGACACGTTGACGACGACGCTCTCGGGCACGGTGCCCAGCATCACTCGCCCCTCACCACTCATCTGGAGACCGGTGATCCGAAGCCTCCTCAGGTTGGCGTCCACCTCACCGCCGAGAGCCAGGCTCCACGTTGGCCCCTCTTCCAGGTCGAGCTCCCACCCCGAGAAGGTATAGAGACCGGGGTCGGCCACCGGCTCCAGGAAGACCGAGAGACTCGTCCCCTGGATCTGCTCCACGGCGGAAGGGGGGCCGACGTGACCGCCGCGACGCACCGGCTCCACCGCGTAGAGAAACCCGGACCGACCCGAGCCGACGTTCAGCACGCCGTTCACCTGCGCCGACAGGGCCATTGTCGTCGCCGCCCCGGGTCCGGGCCCGATGAGCCGGGTGGCCGCCGAGGGCATCGCCGCCCACCCCAGGACATGTCCCGTGACGAACAGGCCGAGGACGATCACGGTAACGACCGGGACCAGGGCCGACACCCTGAGCTTTCCCCATCGTCTTCCCCGCACCAGGATCGTCAGCGCCACCAGCACCAGCCACACCGGCCACCAGGATATGAAGTCGATCGCGATCGACCGGCTCAGCATCTCGATGTAGACGGCACCGAGGATGAGCACCGCGACGAGAAGTGGCAGCATCCATGCTTTGGGAATGCCGCGGCGGGAGCCACCGGCGCGATGGGTCATTCGGTGTAGCCGACGCCCAGCACCAGGACCACGTCCGAGCCCGGTTCGAGGTCCGGATCGGGCAAGGGCTCGACATCGGCATCGGGCAGGAACTCCAGCAATGCATTGGCCTCGGCGGCGAACCCTTCTCTATACCAAATGCGCGATGGATCCTGCTCAGCCTCGAGGTCCCCGGCCTGCTGGGTCTGATACCCGGCATCGGCCAGTTGCTGGGTCTTCCGCCCGGCCGC
>JBOGEU010000351.1:0-3768 GCA_050741995.1 Acidimicrobiia bacterium
GTGCGTGATCGGCTGATAGAGGTCAACTCCACTTGGGCCTCTTATCAGTCGGTCATCCGGGTCCTGCCCCAGGCGATGATCATCTCGCTGCTCGTCGTCGGGGCGGCGCGAGTCGGGACCGGGGCGGTCACTCCCGGAGACCTGGTGACCGTGGCCTATCTGCTCTCGCTGCTGGCCTTCCCGGTGCAGCTCATCGGCTTTGTGCTCTGGGATCTCGCCGGGAGCCTGGCCGGTTGGCGCCGGGTCCAGGACGTCTTCGATGCCGACGAGCACGTTGCCTATGGCCAGGCCAAGGCGCGGGCCGGAGGCGTCCCGGCGGCGGTCGATGGCGAGACGGTCGGATTCTCCTACGCGGGGAGCGGACGGGTCCTGTTCGACCTCGAAGTCCATCTCGCCCCCGGCACCACGCTGGCCGTGGTGGGCCCCACCGCTTCCGGCAAATCGACGCTGAGTCTTCTCCTCGCCCGACTCTGGGACCCCGATGTCGGGATCATTCATCTCGACGGCGCCGACCTCAGGACTTTCGGTGTCTCCGAACTGCCCAAAGAGGTCTCATACGTGTCCCAAGACGCATTCCTGTTCGACGACACGGTGGCGGGAAACATCACGCTCGGTGCGCCCTTTTCCGAAACCGAGCTGAGGAACGCGGCACGGCTGGCCGGGGCAGAAGGGTTCATCTCCGAGCTACCCGACGGTTATGACACCCAACTCGGAGAGCGGGGGACCACTTTGTCAGGCGGGCAGCGTCAGAGAATCGCCCTGGCTCGCGCCGTCATCCGCAAGCCCCGTCTTCTCATCCTCGACGATGCCACCTCCGCCGTGGACCCGTCCGTGGAGGCCGAGATCATTCGCAGCCTGAAGAGCGCAGCTCTTCCCTCGACCATCGTCGTGGTGGCATACCGGCCGGCATCGATCAGATTGGCCGACGAGGTCGTCTACGTGGACGAGGGGCGGGTGTTGGCTCACGGGAGGCACGACCACCTCTTGAAGACCACTCCTGGCTACGCCCGGCTGGTCCAGGCCTACGAGGAGGATGCGAGGCGGATGGCGGAGGAAGCGTCGTGAGTGAAGAGCAGGCAACCGGGAAGGTCCTGGGCCGGGCGATGCGGGTCGCCCCGGCGTTGAAGCGCGGGCTTCGGCTCACCCTCCTGATGGCGATGGTCGGTCAGGCGATAACGGTGGTCACCCCGATCGTGGTCCAGAAGATCATCGACGACCACATCCTCGTGCCGGGTGGGGTGGAGATGACGGGCGTCCTCATAAAGGGTGGCATTGCCCTGCTCGCACTGGCCGTGGGCGTGGTGATTGCCCGCGCCTCCGTCCTCCGTCTCGTCAGATCTTCGGCGACCGGTCTCTCCGATCTGCGAACACTCACATTCCGCCACCTGCTCCGTCGCTCGGTGCTGCATGTCGAGGCCGATCGACGTGGCGACCTCGTCTCGAGGGTCACCTCCGATGTGACCACCCTCCAGGAGTTCATGGAATGGGGTGGGGTGGGCATGGTCATCGCCACCAGCCAGGTCCTTCTCGCACTTGCCGTCATGTTCTTCTACGAGTGGCGGCTGGCATTGGTCGCCGTGACCGGTGTGTTGCTCTACCTGATTCTGATGCGCTGGTTCCAACAGGTCCTGGCCCGCAACTACGACCGGGTACGGAGCGAGGTCGGCAGATCCCTTGGTGTCTTGAGCGAGGCGATAAGCGCCATCCCGGTGGTGCGCGCCTACGGGATCGAAGAGCCGACCACCGACAAGGTTGCCGATGCGCTCGAGAGTCGCTTCTGGATCGAGTTTCGGACGGCTCGGTTCGGCAACATCCTCTTTTCGTCTGCAGAGGTGTTCGCCGGCGCCTTGACCGCTGCCGTCGTGGTCGGTGGGATCGTGATCGGGTCTTCTCAGGGGATGACGGCCGGAACGCTTGTGGCCTTCCTGTTCCTCACCAACCTGCTCATCGAGCCGCTCCAAATCGTTGTCGAGACCCTCGACTTCGCCCAGAGCGCGGCCTCGGGCTTGCGCCGGATTCTCGGCGTCCTGGACACCGAAGTCGACATGCCCGATCCCGTGGAGCCCGATCATTTGCGAGCGGGCGGGCTGAGTGCCGGTTTCCGTGATGTCGCCTTCGGATATCCGACCGGTGGAGAGGTGCTGAGGGATGTCACGGTCCACATCCCGGTCGGCTCGCGAATCGCGGTGGTGGGCGAGACGGGGTCAGGCAAGACGACGTTTGCCAAGCTGCTGGTCAGATTGCTCGACCCGACACGTGGCAGTGTGTCGATCGGCGGCGTCAATGCCAAGAGGATCACCATCGACGAGTTGAGGGAACGAGTTGCGTTCGTCCCTCAAGAAGGATTCTTGTTCGATGACACGATCGCCAACAACATTCGATACGGCAACCCCGAGGCGACCGATGCCGAGGTATGGACCGCATTCCACGAGTTGGGGCTGGGCGCCTGGGTAGAGAGCCTTCCCCAGGGCCTGGAGACCCGGGTGGGTGAGCGTGGCGGCAATGTCTCCGCCGGCGAGCGGCAACTGGTGGCCCTGGTGCGAGCCTGGATCGGCTCGCCCGATCTGCTCGTGCTGGACGAGGCGACTTCGGCTGTCGACCCCGCCCTCGACGTGGCCCTGCGTCAGGCGATCGAGCATCTCATCGAGGGGCGGACCTCGGTGACCATCGCCCATCGGCTGGCGACAGCAGAGGGATCAGACGAGGTCCTGGTCTTCGACAACGGGTTGCTCGTCGAACGTGGTCGCCACCGCGATCTCCTGGCTAGAGGCGGTGTGTACGCCAACCTCTACGCAGACTGGGCCACCGGCACCAAACCCGTCTGACGCCTCCTAGTGCCTAGACCCCACGGAACTTGCGAGCCGGAGCACTAGACCTCCGGGGGTGGCACGTAGTGACCGGTGGTGAACTTGCCCCCGTCGACCTCGACTTCCCAGATCGACCCCTTGGAGCTGTAGAAACGAGAAGAGAGACTGAGCCCGGCCCACATCATCCGGTTGATGAGTGCCGGGATCACATCGCCATGGGAAGAGATCACGGCATTGGAGCCGACCAGGCTGTCGACCACCGTGTACGCCGCGTCCAGGTCGGGCTCCTCGGCGAGGTGCTCCGAGATCTCGATCCTGGCCCCGGTGAGCTTGGAGAGGGGCTCCACCGACTGCACGCACCTGTCGTACGGGCTGGAGACGATGCGCTCGATTCCGGCGTTCTGGAGGGAGCGGGCGATCGCCTCGGCCTGGCGGCGGCCCTTCTTGGTCAGGGGCCGGCCCTTGTCCGGTCCGGTCCATTTCGCCCGATCACCCGCAGTGGTGTGCCGAAGCAGCCTGAGGATGCCGGACTGTGCCAGTTTCTTGAGGTCCGTCTCCGCGACGAGTTGACGGTCGTGCTCGTAGTCGAGGAGACCCACCGCCTTTCCCCGGGGCAGCCACCGCACCTCGTCGACCTCCGCGTTCTTCTCGAAGCCAGGGCTGTCGGGGAGAGGCCTCATCGCATACCAATCGACCTCCTTGACCCCACCCTGGATCCGGTATCGGGTTGTGCCCAGAGGAGTCACGATCCGGCAGTGATAGCCCGTCTCCTCCAACACCTCTCGCACCGCGGTGACCTCGGGAGGCTCGCCCGCATGGGCCTTGCCCTTGGGCAGGGACCAATCGTCGTAGCGGGGCCGGTGAGCGACGAGGACCCGGAGGTTGCCTTTCGCTGTCCTGCGGAAGACGACGCCCCCGGCGGCTCGTACGAGTCGGGTCACCTCGGGGAGCTTAGAGAGCC
>JBOGEU010000352.1:0-1374 GCA_050741995.1 Acidimicrobiia bacterium
AGGGCACGGGCGACACCCACCCTCTGCCGCTGACCCCCCGAGAGCTGATGCGGATATCGGCTCCTGAAAGCGGGTGGGAGCCCGACCATGCCCAAGAGCTCCTCCACCCGGCGCCGACGATCCGGGCCGTGACGCAGCCGGTGAACCTCGAGGACCTCCTCCAGAGCCCGGCCCACGGTGATCCGGGGATTGAGCGAAGCGTACGGATCCTGGAAGACCATCTGGATCCGGCGCCGGAGCGGGCGCAAGTCCCGTCCCCGGAGCCGGGTGACGTCCTGTCCGTCCAGTTCGATCCGGCCCGAAGTCGGCTCCTCGAGCCGCACCAGAAGCCGAGCCAGCGTCGACTTGCCGCATCCGGACTCACCGACGATGCCGAGAGTCTCACCCCGGTCCACCGACAGGGAGACCCCGGCTACTGCCTGCAACACCTGACCGGTGCCTCGCACCGGATAGATCCGGACCAGGTCTTCCGCTTTGAGGATCGGCTCGCTCATGCCACCCACTCCTCGGGCGGAACCCAGCACGCGGCCTCACTGCCCTCCCGGTCGGTGAGCGCCGGCATCTCCTCCCGGCAGATGTCGCGGGCATTGGGGCAACGCGGATGAAACGGGCATCCGGTCGGCGTCTGGCTCGGGTCGGGCGGGGTGCCCGGTATCTGCCGCAACGGGGGCCGAATACTCCCCTGCACCGGTGGGATCGCCGCCAGCAACCCCGCGGTGTAGGGGTGCTCGGGGCGGCTGAACACCCGTCGTGTGGGGCCGGTCTCCACGATGTGGCCGCCGTACATCACCATCGTCCGCTCCGCCACCCGGGCCACCACCCCGAGGTCGTGGGTGATCCACACCACCGACATCCCCATCTGCTGCCGCAGCTCCCCGACCAGGCTGATGATCTGCTGTTGGATGGTGACGTCCAGCGCTGTGGTCGGCTCGTCGGCGATGAGCACCTTGGGATGAAGGGCGAGAGCCATGGCGATCACCACCCGCTGTCTCATCCCGCCGGAGAACTCGTGGGGGAAGGCACGAGCCGCCCGTGCCGGTTGGGGAATCCCCACCTGGGCGAGGACCTCGAGCGTCCGCTCACGGGCTTGAGCCCGGTCCTTGCCATGGGCAAGGAGCACCTCACCGATCTGGTCACCGATTCGCATCAGCGGGTTCAGCGAGGTCATCGGGTCCTGGTAAACCATCGCCAACTGCGCACCACGCACCGTGCGACGCTGATCTTCGGACATGGCGAGGAGGTCGACCCCATCGAGCATCACCTGACCGGCAACCACTTCCGCCGGAGGCCGGGGGTGGAGGCCCATGACCGAGAGCATCGTCATCGACTTTCCGCAGCCCGACTCCCCCACCAATGCCACTGTCTCCCCGGGGA
>JBOGEU010000353.1:0-3387 GCA_050741995.1 Acidimicrobiia bacterium
CTGCTGTTTCGAGCCGGCGTCGGCCTCCAACTCGGCGACCCGGTTCTCGGCCTTGGACAGGGCGGCCCGGGCCCGGTCCAGGCGAGTTTGGTAGCGGTCCTTCATCTCGACCAGCGCCTGGTCGGCAGCCTGCTCACCTGCCTCGGCGGCGCGCTTGACGAAGTCCTCCCGCGATTCGCCCGGACGTGAGTACAGACCCAGGTCGGCGTTCTTGAAGACGGTTACCTTCCTGGCACCGACCAGGTGGGCTTTCAAGTCGCTCTCCAACCCGCTCCAGAACGCCTTGGTGTCGATCTCGACCTCGGGAAGCTCGAAGGAGGCCCCATCGGGGCCGGTCGGCCTGAAGTCTCGGGGGTCGTGGTCGATCCCGCGTATCGAACGACCCGCCAGGACCGGCGCCAGCGGGAAGATGACGGCTTCGTAGACCTCCTGGTGGCTGACTCCTGCCTTGGTGTCGTCGTAGAGCAGGTTGACGGTGGCTGCCGCCGCTGCCTGGAAAAGGGTGCCCGTCGGGTCGGCACCCACCTCGCCCGCCCAGGCGGCGCCAGGGTCGAGGAAGGTTGCGGCCACGCCATCGGCACACTGGGGCATGACAGGCACGCTCTGATCGCCCATGTGCTCAGGGGGCGGAGGCGCCGCGTCTGCCGAGGATGCCGCGGTGGGCACGGGGTCGCCGGACTCAACCGGCACCGTGCCCTCTGCCGAAGGGGCGGCCCGCCCCTCCATGAGGGTCGACACCTGGTCACGGGTGAGGGGCCCGGCCAGATAGGACATCGCCCATCTCGTGTTGAACAGGGTGGGCTCGGAGGATTTGATTGAGTTGAGGACGAACTGTCGCTTCGCCAGATCGGAGATCAGCTTGTCGTAGGTCCCGATGTCGACGGTGCCGGCTGCGCTCTGGATCCCCTCCAGTATCCGCTTCTTGTCGTTCTCGGTCTGCAGCCTTCCCACCATCCAGGTCCCGGCGTTGGACATCGCCTTGTAATCGAGATCCACCGGATTCTGCGTGGAGAGGATCATCCCGACGCCGTGGGCGCGGGCCTGCTTGAGGATGGTGAGGATCGGCTTCTTGGAGGGCGGCTCGGCCGTGGGCGGCGCAAAGCCGAAGACCTCATCCATGTAGACCAGTGCCCGGAGATCGGAAGTCCCCGACTGGCCCCGGAACCATGTGACCAGCTTGGAGAGGAGGAGGGTGACCGCGAATTGGCGCTCAGAGTCGGAGAGATGGGAGAGATAGACGATCGCCGCCTTGGTCCGTTCCCCGCCACCCAGCAGCTGAGAGATATCGAGGGGCTCTCCCTCGAGCCAGGATGCGAACGACGGTGAGGCGAGGAGCCCGTTGAGCTTCATGGCCATCGCCATCCGCTCCTTCTCCGGGAAGAAGGTGTCCACGTCGAACACGCCCAGCTTGCGGAATGGTGGTTGGGGGACCTGACCGATTAGGGAGGCGAGATCGAGATCGCGACCATCGCGCCAGAACGTCTCGATGATGGTGGCGAGGAGGATGTGCTCGGGCCCCGCCACCGGGTCCGACTCGATCCCGGCCAGCACCAGGAGCGACGAGACCAGGCCTTCGATCTCGTCGCGTATCAACTCTGCCTGGGAGGCGAAGTCCAGGGGAGGCGCAGTCATCGAGCCGAGGATGTTGAGCGGGACCCCCGCCGCCGAGCCGGGGGTGTAGATCGTCATCTCGGAGCCGTCCCGCAGCCGGCTCATCCGAGCCGAGTCGATCCCCGCCTTGGAGAGCCCGTCCTTCCAGCTGGCGGCGGTGTCGGCGGCGAGCTGATCAGGCGTGATGCCCTGCCGACCGGCCTCGGCCTCGTCGATCCAGGGGCGGAAGTCGGAGGGCTGGAAGTCGGGGAACGACAGCAGCAGATTCCCCATGTCTCCCTTGGGGTCGATCACGAGGCAGGGGATCCCATTGAGCAGGGCCTCCTCGAGGATGTCGATGCCGAGACCGGTCTTGCCGGAGCCGGTCATGCCAACGATCACGCCGTGCGTGGTGAAGTCCGAGGCCTCGACCACGAGTGGTGTCGTGTCGCCTTCGCCGAACCCGATGAAGAGCTCGCCCTTTCCGATGTCCATGTGGCGGAATATACGGGGGGGCCGGCGGGTACGCCCTAATTCGGTCGCGCTACGCCTCTGTCGGACGTAACCTGGATCCGGTCCGGCGGTCGGGCGAAGACGTCGTCGACCCAGGTCTATCCGGAATCGCATGTTCTCCAAGGAAATGACACCGTGGTCGGTGCTGCGCGACGGGGTCCGCCTCATCTGGCGGTTCGTCAGAGGGCACCCGGCATCTTTCTGGCTCGCCGTCTCCGGTGCCGCCATATTCGCCGGCGCCATCATCGCCTCGGCGATGGTGATCGGATGGGTCACCGACAGCATCGTGATCCCCGTGCTCGACGAGGGCCTCGACCCCGAAGGGCTTCTCTTGCCCGGTGTCCTCGCCATCCTGGGAGTCGCCATCATCAAGTCGGCGGGCATCGTGCTTCGCCGCACCTCGGCCGGGTGGCTCCAATTCAGGACCCGCCAGGACGTCCGTAACCAGCTCCTGGCCCATCAGCTGTCGTTGAAGATGTCGTGGTTCAACCGGCAGGCGGTGGGCGACCTGCTCGCGGTGGCCGAGTCCGACGTCGACCAGGGCACAGGTGTCCTCGCCCCACTTCCCTATGCCACCGGCGTCACCCTCCTCCTCTTCGGGACGACGGCGATGATCACGGTCATCGATCCCTGGTTGGGGCTGGGCGCGGTGATCGGGCTGGTCGTGGTGCTCGTCGTCGACATTCGTGGGTCCTGGTTGACGTACGCGCTCTGGGAAGAGGTGCAGGTGGCCCGGGGCGAGGTCTCCTCGGTCGCTCACGAGGCATTCGATGGTGCCCTCACAGTGAAGTCGCTGGGGCGGGAGGACTTTGTGTCGGACCGGTTCGGACAGGTCTCCGACGAGGTGCGTGATCGGCTGATAGACGTCAACTCCACCTGGGCCTCTTATCAGTCGGTCATCCGGGTCCTGCCCCAGGCGATGATCATCTCCCTGCTCGTCGTCGGGGCGGCGCGAGTCGGGACCGGGGCGGTCACTCCTGGAAACCTTGTGACCGTGGCCTATTTGCTCTCACTGCTGGCCTTCCCGGTGCAGCTCATCGGCTTTGTCCTCTGGGATCTCGCTGGGAGCCTGGCCGGTTGGCGTCGGGTCCAGGACGTCTTCGACGCCGACGAGCACGTTGCGTACGGTCAGGCCAGGGCGCGGGCCGGCGGCGTCCCGGCGGCGGTCGATGGCGAGACGGTGGGATTCTCGTACGGGGGGAGCGGACGGGTCCTGTTCGACCTCGAAGTCCATCTCGCCCCCGGCACCACGCTGGCCGTGGTGGGCCCCACCGCTTCCGGCAA
>JBOGEU010000354.1:0-2334 GCA_050741995.1 Acidimicrobiia bacterium
TCGCATCGTTGTCGCCCACCGTCGACAAGACCGGAAGGGGATGGTTTGTGCGTCGATGGCCTGCCACGACCTGCGTGCGCCTTATCGGGCATAGTTGCTCCTTTCGAAGCTCTGAACCGTCGGGGGCTCACGCCCCGCCGGAGGTGCGAACGGCGCTTCTGCCCGTGGACAGCGAGGGCCGGCAGGTCCCGCGGTGCTCCGTCCGACGGAACGAAGAGACGGAGGCGGCGATGCACGTGTCGACGTGCGCTTACCTTCAGTCTAATCCCGGCCCGGGGTCTACGGTCGCCGGGCCCCCGCGGCGTCGGTAGTCGTCGTCGCCGACCTTGCCTTCCCAGGCGGCCGGGCCCTGCGTGGTGAGCGACAGGTGGGTCATCGGGGAATCGGGCCGAGCACCATGCCAGTGCCGTTCACCGGGTGGGGCATAGACGACATCCCCGGGTGAGATATCGACGGTGGGCCCGTCCTCGGTTTGCACCAACCCGGCGCCGGACACGACGTAGAGGACCTGACCGGCCGGATGGCTATGCCAATCGCTGCGAGCGCCGGGGGTGAAGTGGACGGCGATGACCGTCAACCCGTCGGTCTCGCTGAGCCTGCTGTTCCATACCGTGCCCGTGAAGTGCTCTTCACCGGAAGGACTCCATACCGTGTCCTCGGTGGCTTTGTGCTCCATCAGGAGAACCTACTCTTGCATGTCGCCGGAGCCGGAACCCGTGTGGTCCTCGGCGTCCGGGGGGTAAATGACCGCTATGAGCGGCGTCATCCACATCGGACTGTCCGGCTGGTCGTATCGCGACTGGCACGATGACTTCTACCCCGCCGATCTCTCCAAGCACGATGAGCTGTGGTACGCCTCCCGGCAGTTCCCCACTCTCGAGATCAACCGCACCTTCTACTCTCTGGCAAGCGGTGAGATCTTCCGGACCTGGCATGAGACGACACCGGCGCGTTTCAAGTTCGCGGTCAAGGGGAGCCGCTTCATCACACACAACAAGAAGTTGCGCGAGACCGCTGAGCCACTGGCCAACTTCATGGGATCGGGGATTCTCGAGCTGAAAGACAAGCTGGGCCCGATCCTCTGGCAGCTCGGCCCGCGCCTGCGATTCAGCTCCGAGCGCATGGATCGATTCCTCTCGTTGCTGCCCAAGGACTCGGGCCAGGTCGCGGCCATGGCAGGTGTGTCGAGTCCGACAGCCCGCGGCCCCGGGGAGAACCATCGGGTGCGGCACGTCGTCGAGCCACGCCATGAGAGCTTCTTTGTGCCGGGCATGGTCCGCCTCGCCCGCGAGCACAGAGTGGCCCTCGCCTTCTCCCATTCCTCGCAATGGCCCTATACGGAAGAGATCACCTCAGGCTTCGTCTACCTGCGACTGCATGGGCCCGGTGCGCTGTACTCCAGCGCCTACTCCGACGCAGAGCTCGGCGGCTGGGCGAGCCGAATCCGAGCATGGTCCTCCGGCTCGGAGCCGGAGGATGCCCGTCGCATCACCGACCTCGAGCCGCCTCGGAGAAAACGACGCGACGTCTACGTGTACTTCGACAACGACGCAGGCGGCCACGCACCGCGTCAGGCAAGGTCCCTGACGAAGATGGTCGATGGCCGGTGACCGGGGATCTCAGGCGTCCGTCTGCTCCGGTGTCTTGGATGTGACCGGGTGGATCTCAGGATCCAATGGCTGGTGACATCGCGGGCAGTTCTCGCCTCGCAAGTCGTCGGGCTCGAGAAACCTCCCGCACGACAGGCAGGTAGCTGCCAGGAAACAGGCCGGGTCGCCCATGGGCTTCGAGCATAACCCAGCCGCGGAATCATCCTCCTGAGTAGTGTCGGCGTCGATCATCGACGAGAGGACTGCGCATGATCAAAGAGTTCAAGGAGTTTGCATTCAAAGGCAACCTGCTGGACATCGCCGTCGGGTTTGTCCTAGGCGTGGCATTCGCCACGGTGATCACCTCCTTGGTCGAGGATGTGATAACACCCATCATCGGTGCCATATTCGGCCAGCCCGACTTCTCCGGTCTGTCGATCACGATCGGTGACTCGGAGATCCTGTACGGGAACTTCCTCAACGCGGTGATCGCCTTCCTGCTGGTGGCGCTGGCACTGTTCCTGTTCGTGGTGAAGCCATACAACGCGATCAAGGCACGCCAGCAATCCGGTGAGGAGCCGGAGGTCGAGCCTTCCGAAGAGATCATGCTGCTCCGGGAGATTCGGGACGCGCTGACCGTGCGCGGGGTTTGAACGACGACGGTCCCAACCATCGGGTTGTAATACCAAGCGCGATTTGTTTTACACTGACTCGATGACCGAATCACAACCGGGACCCGCCGCCG
>JBOGEU010000355.1:0-8409 GCA_050741995.1 Acidimicrobiia bacterium
GCCACCACCGGGTCGACATCGTCGAAGACGATCGCGGGGTCCTTCCCCCCCAGCTCCAGATGCGACGGCTTCACCGTCTCCGCGCACAGCGCGGCCAGCCGCCTGCCAACCTCGGTCGACCCGGTGAAGGCCACCAGGTGGACCCGGGGATCCTTGACCAGGCCCTCGCCGATGGTGCGGCCCGATCCCATGACGGTGTTCACCACACCCGCCGGGAGATGCTCGGAGAAGACCTCGGCCAACACCTGGAGAGAGAGCGGTGTCTCCGATGCGGGCTTGATGACGACGGTGTTCCCTACGGCCAGCGCGGGCGCCACCTTGAAGACCAGGAGCAACAACGGGTAGTTCCAGGGAACGAGACATCCGACCACGCCGTATGGGGCGCGCAGGACGAGAGAGAGCTGGCCCGGGTCGTTGGAGGGGGCGACCCGGCCCCCGAGGGCGCGGGCCAGCTCGGCGTACTGGCGGAAGAGATCCCTCGCCATGTCCACATAGAGATGATTCCTGGCCAGGGTTCGGCCGCTCTCGTGGGTGAGGGCGGTGGCGAGTGCATCACGGCTGGCCTCGAGGGCGTCGGCGACCGCATGCAACCTCCTGCTCCGCTCGGGTTGCGCCATCGCCTGCCAACCAGGCTGGGCGTTGGCGGCTGCCGTGGTGGCGGCTCCGAGCTGAGCCTCGTCGGCTGCGGCGAGGGTGGCGTGCTTTTTGCCGGTCGCCGGGTCGATCACGTCGAATTCGGGGCCGTTTCCGGGTACGAGCCGGCCGCCGATGAGGAGATGATCCACCACCCGGTCATGCTACTGAGCCACCGGTCAACCCGCCCGCGGGCCCGCCACCGCGGGCAGACCCGCAGGCCTGCCACCGCGGGCCGACCCGCGGGCCGAACCTCAGCTTCCACGTTTCGCATTTGAAACAAACCGTCTCGGGTTCGCCAGGGCGCCGCCGACTGACTTGCAAGTTGAGACGGTTCGTTTCATATCTGAAACGCAGAACCTCAGCTTCGCATGGGCCGTGGGCCGGGTTGCCGCAAGCCCCGGCGATTAACCTCTCGCGACATGGCGAGGGATCTCGAGATGTTCATTGGGGGAGAGTGGACCGAGGGCACCGGTGAGGATCACTACGAGGTGCGCTCCCCCGCGACCGGCGAGCACATATACAACGTTCCCAAGGCCTCCCCCGCCGACATCGACCGCGCGGTGAGAACGGCCCGTGAAGCCACCGAGGAGATGCGCCATTGGACCGCCTTCGAGCGGGCCGAGCTCTGTCTCCGCATCTACGACCTGTGGCAGGCAAGAGTCGATGAAGTGGCCCGGATCCTGTCCATCGAGCAGGGCAAGCCGTACGAAGCCGAGGCAAGAGACGACATCGCCGAGTCGGGCGACTACTTCCAGATCGCCGCCGAGGACGTCAAGAGGCTTAAGGGCGAGCTGATCCCGACCACAAGCCGGCATCGCCGCATGTTCACCGTGCGCCGCCCGGTGGGGGTATGGGTGGCGATCACCCCGTGGAACTTCCCGGTGATGATCCCGATGGAGTATGTCGGACCCGGTCTGGCCACTGGCAACGCCGTCATCGTCAAGCCGCCGGAGTTCACCTCCTGGGCGCTCCTCGAGATGGCCAAGGTCTTCGAGGAGGCCGGGGCCCCTAAGGGAGCGATCCAGGTGATACCCGGCGCCGGGGACATCGGTGCGCAACTGGTCACCCACGACGGGGTCGACGCCGTCGGCTTCACCGGGTCGTCGGCAACCGGGAAGAAGATCGTGGCCGCGATGGGCTTGAAGCGCTCGATCATGGAGATGTCGGGCAACGGCCCGACCGTGGTCACCGCCGACGCCGATGTGGCCAAGGCTGCGGAGGCAGCGGTTTACGGCGCCTATTACAACGCCGGTCAGGTTTGTGTCGCCACCGAACGCGTGATCGTGGTCGACGATGTCCACGACGAGTTCGTCGAAGCCACAATCAAGGCGGCAGGGGAGGTCCGGCTCGGGGACCCTCTGGATGACACGGTCAACATGGGCCCACTCAACAACGAGCCCACGGCGGCGAAGATGGACCGTCATGTCGCCGACGCGGTTGACAAGGGCGCCGAGCTGATGATGGGCGGGACCCGCGCCACGGGCTTTCCCACCGACCTCTACTACAACTTCACGATCCTCGACCGGGTGCCGGAGGACTCATTGGTGTCACAGGAGGAGTCATTCGGGCCGGTCGTCCCGATCCTCAGCGCCAGGGACGACGAGGAGGCGGTCGCCGTGGCCAACCGCACCCGTCTCGGGCTCCAAGCTGCAGTGTTCACCAACGATCTGACCAAGGCATTCTGGTACGCGGACCGGATCCGTTCCGGCACCGTGGTGGTCAACGACTCCACGGACTTCTGGGAGACGTTCCAGCCATTTGGCGGGGCCGCTGGGACCGACACGGGCTGGGGCCGGCAGCGGATCGACGAGTTCACCGATCTGCAGACCGTCGTCTTCGCCCTCCGCGAGACATAAGCCGCAAACGTCCGAGCGGAGCGAGCTCCTACTCCCTCATGGTCATGGCCATGCCCGCGAAGCCACCACCAAAGGCTCCGAGCAGGATCCCGGGCAGCAACGCGGTGACCACCGAAGTCCGCAGGCTCTGGTCGGTGATGAGCCAGATCCCCAAGGCGAGCCCGATGAGGGCGGTCGGGATCCCGAAGGCGATCCCGCGCATGATTGCCGGGCCCATCGGGTCGGGTTGTGTGGTTTCCGGGTCTGCCATGTCCCCAATGCTAGGACCCGACCGCCCCGGTGGTGCGCGGCGGCGCGACGACCTCATCGGCGGGGAGATGCATCCTTCTCACCGCGAGGATGAAGGGGAGCCTGATCGCGTACAGGAGCCCGGCGACGACATATCCCGTCCCCAACGAGAACACGTCCGCAACCCGGCCCAGGGCAGGTTGTGCCACCACGCCTCCGGCGCTCCCCATCAGAGAGGCAAACGACAGGACGGTTGCTCTCTGCTCGGAAGGGATGCAGGCGTTCATGTAGGCCTGCTGCATCGGGGTCGACAGTGCCGAGACCAATGCCGTGAGGGCGAGCAGCGTGATGGCCACCCAGAACCCGATCGGGATCGCCAGCATCTGGGCAAGGCCGACTCCGACCAGGGCCAGCGAGCCGATGACGATCTCCATCGTGATCACCCCGGTTCGGGAGCTGACCCGTCTCCTCACCCAGTTCACGGAGGCGCCGCCGATCATCTGCGCCGTGGCGAATACGGCGGCCGCGATCCCGGCCAGGTAGGTGGCGTCGGGATCGCCGAACAATTCCAGGAGGTAGGGCTGGAAGGCGTAGAAGATCCAGATGCCGATCCCGGCGGCAAACGGCGCCCCGAACATGAACATGCGAATCGGGGGATTCCCCAGCCCATGCCGGATGGATGAGCGGAGCAGCTCCCTGACCTGCTCTCCGACTGCCACCCCTTTTGCCGGCTCGTACCCGATGTCGTGCATCCACATCCAGGCGGCTCCGATGACCGCCAGCAGCAGGATGGAACGGGCGGCGTACGGCACACCCAGACTGATCTGGCCCAGAAAGCCGCCTCCGATGGTCCCGACGAGCATGGCGGCGCCGGCCACGGTCTGACCTTTTCCGAAGACGGACTCGACCCCGCCGTCGTATCCCGTTGCGGCCAGGGCATCGACCAGCCACGCCTCGGTGGCGCCGGAGAAGAAGGTGAACCCCAAGCCGATCAGGGCGGAGACGAGGACCCACCACCATATCCCGGCTTCGATGTACCAGAGCCCGAGGTAGGCGGCAGTGGTCACCAACAGGGTTGCCGCCCCCAGGATGAACGAGGTGCGCCTCCCGAATGTGTCGGCAATCACCCCGGTCGGGACCTCGAAGACGACCATCCCCGCGGTGAACGCAGCGTTGGCGACGAATGCCTCGGTGAGACTGAGTCCGGCATCGAGGAGGAACAGCGTGTTGACGCCCCAGATCAGTGACGCGGCCAGCGTCTGGAGCAGAGTTAGGACGATGTATGTGCGCTGAACGCGCTCGGAGGTCATGGCTCACCCTGGATCGACTGGGCCAGTTAGCGTAACGGTCGGATGTACAAGCCATACGAACAACGAAAGAACGAGATTCCTTTCGCCTCGGCCGAGTACATCTCCTTTGCCTCCCGGAACTCCTTCCTCGGCGTGCCCGCGGTCACACCCGACGATCTCGGCGACGGGGACGTGGTGATACTCGGAGCACCGTTCGACTGGGGCACGACCTACCGGCCGGGTGCCCGATTCGGGCCGCAGGCGATCCGCAACGCCGACTACGGGGCGATGGACGGCTACCGACCCCACCTTCCCACCGGCATCGACCCATTCGAGGCGCTCGGGGTGGTGGATCTCGGCGACGTCAATCTCCGGCCCGGTGACCTCGAGGTCTCCATCAGCCGCATCGCCGACACGGTCGAGAGCGTCTCGAGGGCCGGCAAGGTGCCGATCGTCCTCGGCGGGGACCACACCATCACCTGGCCGGATGCTCTGGGGGTGGCTCGGGTCCACGGCTTCGGTGAGTTGGCCCTCATCCATTTCGATGCCCACGCCGACACCGGCTTCATCCAGAACGGCTCGCTGCTCGGCCACGGGACACCGATGCGGCGACTGATCGAGTCGGGCGCCGTTCCCGGGCACCGATTCGTCCAGATCGGCCTCAGGGGCTACTGGCCCGAGCCGGAAGTCATGCAATGGATGCGCGAGCAAAGGATGCGCTCGTACATGATGAGCGAAATCGTCGAGCGGGGCCTGGACGACGTGGTCGACGAGGCGGTGGAGTACTCACTGCGAGGAGGGGCGAGTGGAGTCTTCATCAGCGTCGACATCGATGTCGTCGACCCGGGGATCGCCCCGGGGACGGGCACCCCCGAACCGGGCGGCCTCGACTCGCGCCAGATCCTCGACACGGTGCGCCGCTTGGCCCGGGATTTGAGGGTGCTCGGAGCCGATGTGGTGGAGGTCTCGCCGCCCTACGACGGCCCTGGCGAGCAGACCGTCTATCTGGCGAATCGGGTCGTCCTCGAGGTCCTCAACGGCATGGCGGAGAGGAAGGTCGGCGCATGATGCCCGGGGCCCGAAGGAGAGCGCCAGGGGTACGCCGACGGCTGGGAGTTCTTCCTCGCCCAGCTGCGCGAGGTGCTCTTCGCCGGCTGATCGGTGTCAGTGGCTGATCAGGTTCAGGCTCAGCGGGTAGTCGTAGAGCTCGCCCTTGGAGGCGGCGATGGCGGCCATCAATGCAAAGATCAGCTCGAGGACGATCAAGGCGATCAGGAAGAGCACGATCACCACCGACAGGATGATGCCCACCCCGGTGAACGCCAGCATGAGGGCGGTCACGATCCCGACGAACGTGTAGATGATCAAGGAGATCTGGAAGTTGAGCGCCCGCCGGGCATGGGGCTCGACGACCGGGTCATCGCGCTTCATCAACCACACCACCAAAGGACCGACCAGCGAAGGGATTCCCACGACCTGGACGAAGGCCGAGGCGTGGGCCATGACTCGCCACGTCTGCTGATCCTTGCTCACCTGAGGCGGCTCGGCCGGCGGCTGCGGGTCTGGAGTCATGAGCCAAATCGTAGGACCGCCGACCCGTCAGCGCTCCGGGTTCTCCCACACGATGAGGGCCGCCCAACCATCGTCGGCTTCGTCCTCGATGTAGTTCTCGAGCAGACCCCGCACCTGGAAGCCGTGTGACAGCTGAAAGGTGAGTGTCGGGTCCGTGAGCTCGCCGGCCACCACCTTGCCAACGTACCCCTGGATGTCCATGTCCTGCTTGTGATGGAAGTACCCGGGTAGCGAGCCGCCGGCGACGATCCCCCGCTTCCGGTCACGAATCACCAGCCCCTTTCGCTTCTGGTAGAGCATGCCTCCGATGCCATGGCCCCGGTACTCGGGGAGGACGGTGATGTCGGTGCCGTAATACCACTCGCCCCCCGGGTCGTGGTTGCCGCACTGGTGCTCCCCGGTCATCTCGGCGATCGTGTGCTGGGGGTGCTCGAAATCGAAGTCGAGATAGATGCCCGCCCCCATGCCCACCGGCCGCCCGTCGACCATCGCCACGAAGTAACCCTCCGGGAAGACATCGGCGTAGGCGGCTATGTCCGCGCTCGACAAGAGATCATCGGGGTTGGCCGTTGGGAAGCAAGTCAGCTCGATCATGGCGAGATCCTCGGCCATGTGCCGTTCGAGGTTGACGATCGTCACCTCGCTCAGAGGCCGAACGATTCCCACGGGCCCTGACCGGGTATGCCCCACACCGAGTCGAGACTCCCCTCCCTGGGACGTATCACCACCGCACCACACGTGGCCACGTCTCGAGGGGAGAGGGCACGACGGGCAATCGAGGTGTCCGAGAAGAAGGCATCGAGGTCCGGAGCCAACTCGGCCCCCCTCTCCAATCGGTTCTGGCTGCCCGCGACGTGCTCGGCCGTCCTCGCCCCCTCTTCGAGCCGGGTCCGGGAATCGAGGCAGTGATTGGTGTGGACGAACGAGGAGTCGGTCACGCGGGTCACGTTGACGGTGCCGGGCATCGCCTCGATGTCGACCCCGGTGCCGTCCGGGCCGATCAAGAGATAATTGTGACCACCGGCCAGGTCGGCTCCGATCACACACTCGACGGCATCGTCGAGACTCGTCTGTTCGAGGGCCTTTCGGACTACGAAGGGCCAGGTGACTCCGGGTTTGCCGATAGAGGTGAGATTGTTGATCCCGACCCCGATCCCGGCCTCGTTCATCCCGATCTGACCCAGGCACCCTGCGGTGGTCTGCACCACGGCAGTCGGGCCCGACAACGGATCCAGCTTGAGCATCACCACGTACTCGGCTGCCGAGGCGTGCATGTCCCAGGTCTGGGCCAGAACGCCGCTCTGTGGGTCGAGGAGTGCCGTGCAGTCGTCCTCGATGGGCGCCCGAGGGTCGTGGGCCCGCACGACGTCCACCAGGTCGGTGAAGCCACCGACCGCCACCGCCTCGGCCGGCGTTATCCCTGCGGCCCCGGCGAGGGCGAGCATCTCATCGTAGAGGCTTTCCGAATAGGCACGATGATGGGCCAGAGTCGTCTCGGCGATGGCCAGGACCGTCTCCGCCTCGGCGGAGTGCCCGGCCCAGGTGGCGTCGCCGAACAGACCGAGACGCTCGTCCAGGTAGTCACGGATCATCGACTTGCACTCCGTCCCATGGATGCGCCCGAAGTCGGTGGCGTCCCCATAGATCTCGAGCACTCGCAGCGGCCCTCTGTTCATCGTCTGAACGGTAACCGGCGGTGACACCTGCCGTAATCAGGATCGTAGGCCGGCATGCAACCTGCGTGCCGATTCACTGAGAGGGAACCGAAACCGGGCCCGGCTCGTCCAATCGCCAAGCCCCTCAGGGGCGATACAGAGGAGAGACACATGAAGAAATTCGCATCGGTGCTGGCGTTGAGTTTGGTTCTCGCCGCCTGTGGCGCCGAGACCTCCGCGACATACAGCGAGATCGGGTCGGGGCTCGACGGTGACGGCCAATTCGCCGCCCAGGCGCCGACGACCACGGCGGGCGCCAGCGAAGGCGTGCCCGACGAGGACGGGCAAGTTGCAGTCAACCTTGATGTGGCAGGAGACCGGAAGGTGATCCGCCAGGCACGCCTCGAGCTGCAGGCCGACGACACCAGGGCCGCCTTCGACCACATCGTCCAATTGGCGGAAGCGGCCGGCGGCTTCATATCCAATGCCACGGTCAGCCCGGTCGAGGGAGAAGACGACCTACCCGAGGTCGTGATGACCCTGAGGGTCCCTGCCGATCACCTGACGGAGACCATGGCCTCGATCAAAGGCGTGGCCGACGAAGTGATCTCGGAGTCGCAGGGAGCACAGGACGTCACTGATCAGTTCATCGATCTCGAGGCCCGGCTCACCAACCTCGGCGCCCTCGAAGTCGAGTTGCGGGCGCTTCTCGCCGAGGTGAGACAGCAGCCGGATGCCGACCCCGACGAGTTGCTCAGGGTGTTCACCGAGATCTCGAACGTCCGTGGCGAGATCGAGCAGATCCAAGGTCAGCTCAACTACCTCGACGACGTGGTGACCATGGCCACCCTCGACGTCAGCCTCACCCCGACCCCGGCGGTGGTCCCGATCGTGGAGGACACCTGGAGGCCGGTGGAAGTGGCGCGGGACGCCCTGAGGAACTTGGTTAGCGGGCTGCAGGGTGTGGCGGATTGGGCGATCCATTTCGCCCTCTTCACCCTGCCGATGCTGCTGCTGACCCTCGGTCTGCCCCTGGCTGTCGTCTTCATCGTCTACCACCAGTGGAGGAAGAGGCGCCCACCGGCGACACCGGCGCCCACCGTCCCCGCAGAGTCTTAGGCGGCAAGCCGGCAAGCGGCGGGGGCGAGGTTCCTGGCACCTGCTACGAAGCGG
>JBOGEU010000356.1:0-3150 GCA_050741995.1 Acidimicrobiia bacterium
GGCATCCTTCCCAACGAGACCGACGACTTTCTCGCCAAGTACGCCGAGACCCACTCCTGCTCTCCCACCGGTGCCATGACCATGGTCGACAACTGGACCGGGGCGGTGAAGGTGATGGCCTCCGGGCTGCCGTTCGAGTTCTCTCAGTTCGACCTCGCAGTCCAGGGCCGGCGCAATCCGGGATCGTCCTTCAAGCCGTTCGGGTTGGTGGCGGCCCTGGAGAACGGCTTCACCATGGGCCACACCTTCAGCGGTAGGAGCCCGGTCAAGATCGAGTGCCCCTTTGTCTGCGCCCCCAACGGCTCCAACATCTGGACGGTCAAAAATGCGGGCGCCTCGTTCGGTGTGATCGATCTCGCCACGGCCACTTACAACTCGGTGAATGCCGTCTACGCCCAGCTCTCGTTGGCGGTGGGGCCGGAGAAGATCGTCGACGTGGCAAAGCGCATGGGCATCGACGAGTCGGCGCTCGACCCGGTGCTCTCGATCGTCCTCGGAAGCTCTGCGGTGAGCACCAAGGAGATGGCCAATGCCTTTTCCAACTTCGCCACGGACGGGCTCCATGCCGACGACTACATCATCTCCAAGATCTTGAACAGCGACGGCGAGGTGATCTACGAGCACGAGCCGGAGACGACCCAGGTCGCCGACCCGGCAATCTTCGCTGCGGCTCGCCGGGCCCTCGAGGTGGTCCCGATCTCGGGCACCGCACCTCGGGCGAACCTGGAGCCGATCCTCGGCTTCGAGGTCCCTCAAGGCGGCAAGACCGGCACCCACCAGAGCTATCTCGACGCCTGGTACGTCGGGTTCACCCCCGAGTACAGCACTGCGGTGTGGGTCGGCTTCGAGGCCCAGCAGGTGCCGCTGACGAACGTGGTGATCAACGGACAGAACTACTCCCGGGTGTTCGGTGGTTCGGTGCCGGCACCGATCTGGGCGGAGTTCATGGGCTATGTCCTCAAAGACCTGCCTGTGACCCAGTTCCCGCCGGAGCCGGCGAACATCAAGACCTATCTGATCCCGCCGCCGACCACCGTCCCATCCGTGGTGGGGCTCACGGTGAAAGAGGCCAAGGCACGACTCGCCGAGGCGAAGCTGAACGCCTCGGTGTTGGAGATCGCTTCCCTCGAGCCCGAGGGCACTGTCATCAACCAGTCCGTGGAGGCCGGTGCGACGGTGAAACAGGGCTCGTTCGTCACGATATGGGTGTCCACCGGCGAGACCCCGGTCGGCGCCATGCCCGACCTGGCAGGGATGACCTTCGACGAGGCCCTCGATGTGATCAGGGACTTCGAATTGGAGACCGGGGTCAAGATCACCCTCACCCAGCAGAAGGTCGGAACCTCCAATCAAGATCTGGTGGACAGGATCATCGAGACCAACCCGCCTGCCGGGTCGGAGCTCGAGGCGGCGGCCCAGGTGGTGGCGTTCATCGGCGAATTCCAAGAGGAGCCCCCGACCACGACCACGCCCACCACGGTGCCCTAGCCGGGCGCCGATTACGGGGGTCAGCCCGGCCCGGGACGCGTCGACACCGAGCGCACCGATCAGACCGGCTCCCACCCGACGCAGACAATGTTTCGCGACCTGGCACTACGACCCTTGACGTTGTTTAACGATCGGCGGTAGAACATGACACATGCAGACCGGAGTCCCCGGGGGTGGCCAGAATGCTCGTCCTCCGCATTTGCGCGCCGCAGGTCCCCCGGGTACTTCGGTCAGGCCGACAGCCAGGATCCGACCCATCGTCCCGGTGCGGGTCGAGCACCGGCCGGAGGGGTTCGAGGCGGCGGATCCTTACGTGAGGAGATTCTGGGTGGCCGCCATCGGCTCGAGCGCCGTGGCCGAACTGCTCCGCCTGGTTCGGGCGGCCGAGAAGGGGGAGGCGGTGCGGCTGCCCAGATGTCTCCCCGCCCTGCTCCGAACCGGTTTGGTGAAAGCCGAGCCGGCCGGCCTCATCGTCTTCGACCGGGTGCCCGCCGTCCCCATCGAGCTCAGATGGCGTTTCCCGCCGAGTCTGGGCGATGAGCACTCACGCTGGTTGAAGACGCACCGAGTGCACTAGTTGCACTAGCGACGGATGGCGAGGGCGGCCATCAGGATCAGGGCCACCACCTCGCCGATGGCGAAGGCGAGAGCCACCCGGATATCGGGCTGGCCGCCGAGGACCAGCAGGGCCGCCAGCGCAACGAGGAGACCCCCGAACCATGCCCCGGCGAGGCGCGACGTCCGCCCTTCGGCGACCAGCACTTGCCCCGCGATCTGAGCCGTGGCTGCCGCCATGACTCCGCCCGCGGCCAGGGCGGCGACGGTGGCGGAGGGTGCAAAAAACGGATCGAAGAGAAGACTCACCACGTCGGGGCCGACCAGCCATCCGACCAGCCCGCCCAAGACGGCCAGGCCGCCCCCTCCGATCACAACCAATCGGGCGATCCGTGACAGGCTCGTGCGATCGGTCTCACCAGTCAGCCCGACCAGGAAAGGAAGGATCCGGCCCTGGAGGGCGAAGATCAAGGTCAAGGGAGCCCGGTAGAGGGTGAAAGTGGCGAACACCACCGACTGCAGCTCTTCGCTCCCACCGAGCAATGCAACGGCGATGGGCGCTGCCCCGAGCAGCACCTGTGATGAGGCAGTGCCACCCACATATCCTCCCAGGAAGCGCGACGCGGGTGCGGCCGGGGCTCTGGGGTCACCGTGATCGTGTCTCCACCAACCCATGCCGAGGACGGCGAAGCCTCCGAGGACCATCGCCCAACCCAACGACTCGGCCGAGGCGAACAATTGGATGGCAACTATCCCGGCCACGAGTCGGACCACTGTCTCGATGATCAGGACCCAACCGACGTCGGCGAATCGCCTCCGACCGGCGAGCACGCCCTTGCCCACGAACAATAGGCCGTATCCAATCATGAGCAATACGATCTGGAGCACGTACTCCCAACTCCCGGCGAACAGGTCGTCGAGTGTGAAGAGCACGAAGGCACCCCCGATCAGGGCACCCAGGCCGGCCACCGACATCGCCGGCACCAGATCGTGCGGGATCGCCTTGCGACCCGACGCCACCTCCCGCGTCACGTATTGCTCGACCGGGACGAGGAGCACGGTGGCGATGATGAAGAACACGGTCCAAAGCTGGGCGATGGGGGCAAA
>JBOGEU010000357.1:0-5509 GCA_050741995.1 Acidimicrobiia bacterium
CAATGCCAAGGACCCCATGCACTTCTCGTGGATCGGGCCGGCGACGACGGCCAGCGCGGGCGACTCCGTCGCCCCTCGCCCACCGCTCACCTCGTCCCGTAGCTTCGGCGCGGTCAACGCCAGTCACCCGACGATCTTTGCCCCTGTCCTGAGTCGTTACCAGTTCGCGGTGGCCGACGGAACGGGCAGCGGGTCCCCTGATGTGATCGGGCTCCGCCCACATCCGACAGGTGCCGTCATCGATATCGCGGCCGGGGCCCAGGTCTTCGGGTTTTGCTCGATACAACGGTGGCACATCGACAGCACGGCAGTTCTCGACGCCGACCAGACGTTGTTCGCGGACATTGACGGGGACTCCCGTCAGGATCTCATCACGCTCGTTGCGGGGTCCACGGTGACGGCCACCACCGCCACCAGACGGGGTGGCTTCGACGACGTGACTTCCACGGGAACAGCCCTGCCCTCCGATATGGCCGCCGTGGCCGGCGCCGACTTCGACGGCGATCATGTCGCCGACCTGTGGGCGGTGTCTTCGGGTGGCACGCTGACGGTGCACCGCGGGAGTGGATGGACCGATCTCCTCCATGCCGCCACGTTGCCGTCCGGCGGTCCCCAAGGGTTGGCGGTGGCCGATCGGGACGGGGGCAACCTCCCCGAGATCTTCGCCCTATACGACGCCGGAGGAGCGGCTCGGATCGAGGTACTCCGTCTCGTCGGGAGCACGTGGCAGGTGAACCAGGTGCTTCCCCTCGTCAAGTCTGCGGCAGACATCCTCTCCATCGCCGCGGGTGACTACGACGGTGACGGGCGCGCCGACATCCAGACCCTGGATTCTGCCGGACGGTTGAAGGTGTATGTCGGCAACACCCCGACGGGAAGGCCGATCGAGGACTGGTTCGTCCAGCAAGATCCCGACTGCGGGGATCCGGTCAAGCTCGTGTTCGAGGGTCGCTTCTACGACGACGACGGAAGTGTCCACCACAACGGGATCGAGGCGATCGCAGCCGCCGGGATCACCGTCGGATGCAACCCCCCGTTCTACGACAAATTCTGTCCCGACGGCGTGCTGACCAGGGCCCAGGCGGCGACTTTCATGTCTCGAGCCATGAGTCTTCCGATACCCGCCACGGACTTCTTCGACGACGACAACGGCCACATCCTCGAGGGCGGAGTGAACCGTGTGGCGGAAGCCGGGATAACCGTTGGCTGCAACCCGCCGGACAACACGAAGTTCTGTCCCGACCGAAAGATGACCCGGGCCGAGTTCGCCACCTTCATCGTGCGGGCGCTCCACCTTCCGCCGGCCGACAAGGACTACTTCACCGATGACCGGGGCCATGTGCTCGAAGGGGCGATCAATCGGCTCGCCGCAGCCGGGATCACTCAAGGATGCAACCCGCCGGTCAACGACCACTTCTGCCCGCAGGATCTGTTGACCAGGGCGGAGACCGCCACTTTCATGACCAGAGCGTCCTTCGACTAGGCCGCTTCTTCCCGGTCGACCTCCAGGCTCGGCGGAGAGTCGCTCGTCGTGTCGGTCGCCCCTCGACGCTGGTTGGTGGCAACCATGGCGACCCCGATGAGGATCAGAGGAAGGGCGATGAACACCGGGCCGGTGATCGTCTCGCCCCCCAGGGACAATCCGAGGGCAACCGCCACCACCGGGTTCACATAGGCGTAGCTGGTGGCCAGTGCCGGTCGGACCGTGCTCAACAGGTACACATATGCGGTGAAGCCGGCCAGCGAGCCCATGATCGCGAGATAGCCCAGAGCCGCCCAGGCCACGGCGGGAGGTGACTGGGTGATGCGCTCCCCGATCAAGGGGCCGATCAGGGTCATCACAACGCCTGCGGTCAGCAGCTCGATCGTCGTGGTCATCGAAGCCGCGGGCAGGTCCAGTTTCGATCCCCAGATCGAGCCGAACGCCCAGATGATCGGGGATATGACGATCAGGGCCATGCCGAGCGGGCTCGTCTGAAAGTCTCCCTCTTGGGCCAGGAACAGGACGCCGGCAAGGCCGACTGCGAGGCCGATCCACTCCCGTCTGTGTGGCCAGTCCCCGAACAAGCCGCTGGTCAATGCGATCCAGACCGGAGTCACTGCAATGGCGGTGGCAGCGATCCCGGACCCGACACCGAGGTCCTCGGCGACGGTGACCAGCCCGACACCAAAGACGAGGAGCAGCAACCCGATACGAGCTGCGTTCCACCATTGACGACGGGTTGCAGTTGCCTTGCCCCGGACCTTCAGGATGATGAAGAAGATGGCGCCGGCCAGGAAGAAGCGGAATCCGTTGAGGAGGAAGGGCGGAAACCCCTCCAGCCCGAATCGCATGCCGAGATATGTCGAACCCCAGATGAAGTAGACGGCGAGGAGGGCTAAGACCACCATCGGCCGCGACGTGTTGGCTTTGGTCATGGATTCCATCATGGTGTCCCGCCCGGTATGGGGCTATAATGCGTTTGTACCTTACAAATTAGACCTCAGACGGTAAGTGGTCAAATGGATTTCTCGCATTACAGTGATCAGCCGGTGCGGATGGCCGTCGACCTCGTCAACTCGCTCGACATCGTCACCGGCGAGGATCAACTGGCGTTTCCTTCAGATGTGGCGGGTTTCATCGAGTTCCATGACGGCGACTGGTGCCGGCCCGATTGGAAGCCGGGGGATCGTGATCTCCACGAGGTGAGGGCGTTGCGAGCCCGTCTGCGCCAGGTATTCGAGGCACCCGACGAGGCGGGTGCGGCCGGGGTGCTCAACGACCTGCTCTCCGACATGAACGCCGTTCCGAGGGTCAGCGTCCACGGCCCTGGCCCGCATCTGCACTTCGAGTCGGAAGGCGGGAGCCCCTCCCGCTACCTGGGTGCGATCACCGCCATGGCGCTCAGCGTGGCTCTGATCGAGGGTGGTTTCGACCGCTTTGGGATCTGCCATTCGACGACGTGCGACGACGTCTTCGTCGACACCTCGCGCAACCGCTCCCGTCTTCACTGCTCCGATACCTGCACCACCCGGGAGAATGTGGCTGCGCATCGCGCACGACAACGCGAACGGGGCTGAAGCAAGACGCGCGTATCAGCAACCGGTGCGTTCGCTCTCCTCGGCGTGTGTGGCGTCTGGCCGCACCAAAGAAGGAGGAAGAAGTGAGCACGTACACCTACGACATGCACCACGCCCTGGTCGATGAGAGGATCAGTCGCTATCAGGCCGAGGCCGCCACTCACCGGATGGCCAGGTCGGGCGACCCGCAGAGAGCCGGTGCATTCCACCGTCTCACCCACTCGATCGGCCAGGGCTTGAGCACGGTCGCGGCCACTTTCAAGGTCGATCGTCGGGCACAACTGCCGTCAATCTGATCTCTCAGGGCGTGCCGTCACATCCGAGCGACTCGTATTTGAGGTTTGGAGCGCCGTAGTCGAACTCGACTGGCGGTCCCACCGATGTCGGTGGGACCCCTGCGGCATACATGGCCGCACTCACCGCGGTGGCGAACGAGGATCCGCTCCAGGCCACGACCGCCGGCGCCCCGCCGGCCTCGAGCCCACCGCGGAGACCCAAGAGGTCGCATCCGGGTGCCACATCGGTGATCCACAGTCGGTTCGGGGCCAATCTGGGGACCACGGCGGCTGTTGACGCGGCGCCCTGGCCCCACACGACTTGTCTCATCGTCTGATCGAGGGCACCCACCCCACCCACCGAGGCACGATCGATGCCGGGGTCCAACTGGTATCTGGAAAGAGCCGCCGGCCAGAACGGTGAGTTGTACTCCTCGTTGCCCCCGGCGGCAAAGAGCCGGCTGCTCGGGAACTTGGCGAACCAGAGCCGTAGCGCTGTCGTGGTCGCTACCAATACGGGATCCTCACCCGGATCGCAGGTATACGTTCCCAGGGAGAGATTCAGGGCGTCGACGATTCCGTCCTCGAGCTCCGAGCGTTGGGTGAGCCTGACGATTGCCTCGGCAACATGTAGCTCGGTCGACATGTAGGAGATGCCGGGGGGCAACCGCTCCCCGTTGGCGCCGATGTCGGCGACGTCGACCGGGCGCACCGCGGCAAAGGCCACTCTGTGCTCGGGAGCGAGTTGACGGATGAGTGAAGTCACAAACGTCCCATGACTTGCCGGTGTGGGGCCGATTGTCTCGGTGTCCTCCGGATTGTCGTAGAGGACATGCTCCGGAGACATCCAGTCCGGAAGGTCGTCGAGATTGGGGTCGTCGACGATCCCCGAGTCCACGACCGCCACGATCCGCTCCCCTTGCGTGGTGGTGGGTGCAGGGATCGTCGCCCCGGGGCGGGGGATGGGGTCGGTCCCCGGCTTGAGCTTCCAGTGTCCGGCAAGACCCATGGCATAGACCGGCGAAGCGTCGATCTCTGCCTCCTCGGCCAACTCCACGGCAACAGCCGGTGGGTTACCACCGGTAGACAGCAACTCGAGGTTGTCCTCTAATTCTCCCGCCGCTTCGGATTCACCGAGCACCTCGGAGATGAATGCCGGTTCCACCTCTACACCCACGGCGATCGCGGCCTCGGCGTCCTCCTGGGCAACGATCACGTATCCATCCAGGAAAAAGCACGCTTCTGTGGCCCCGCTCTCGGTGGTGTCCGTGGCGTCGACGGTCGAGGTGGTGGCACCAGCAGTTGTGGTGGTGCCCTCCGACACCGTGGTTTGTGTGGTGGAGACGGAGGTGGTTGGGGGGCCCGCGGAATCAGGACTGCACGCGGCCACGACCAAACCGAGCGTCAGCACGATGGGGACCCATCTCCGTGTGTCCATGACAGCCTCCCAGGCAGAGCCCCGATTCATCTAGTTTGGAGTGGAGAAACAAGGGGCGGGCGGCACATGTCACCCGCCCAACCGCGCCGGACCCTACTGATCGGAAGACCTCGATGTCGGATGCTTCGGAGCGGTCGATTGGCCCGGCCGGCGTGCTCGAGCTCGCCTCAGCCGATCCACGACGCGCCCTCGACCTCGGGTCATCCATCCTCGACCGGCTTCCGGGTCACGACCATGTCGGTCGTGCGACGACGTTGCGTGCTCTCTGCATTGCCGCCCGTCTCGGATCAACGATGGTCGATTCGATTTCCTACGGCCGGCAATCGGTCACAGAAGCCACGGCGGCAGATGATCCGGAATTGCTGTCCCGATCATTGATGTCACTGGCGGGCTCAGTCGCGTTTTCCGGAGACAATGCCGGCGCATTTCAGATCCTGGAAGACGCCTCCGAAATGGCGGGCGGGTTGCTCCTGGCGGAGATCGAGTTTCAACGGGGCACCCTCCTCGCTCGCATAGGGGAGAGGAAAGCATCCCTGGCCTGCTTCTCGAGGGCCATGCCCGTATTTGAGCAACATCACGATCTCGAGTCGATCGCGATGACCCTCCACAACCGAGCCATGGTCCAGATCTCATCGGGTGATCCGATCGCCGCTGAAGAAGACCTCCTGAGAGCCCAGGCGATATATGCCGAGGATCACAGCGATGCCGATGTGGCCTACGCCGATCACGCTCTAGC
>JBOGEU010000358.1:0-2331 GCA_050741995.1 Acidimicrobiia bacterium
TCGAGCCCGGCTCCTTCCCCATGGCAGTGGTGGTCCAGCGGGCGCTGGCCCCGGCGGCGGGCGGCACGGCGCGCATCGACGACGATGGCGCGGTCACGGTGAACGCGGTCAAAGGCTCCCCTGCTCCCCTGCTCCAAGGGTGGAGCACCGGCCACGAGGCCCGGAGAGATGCCGGAGGCGACTGGGTCGGCGGGGAATTGATCGACCTGCTCGGACGGGAAGCTCTCGATGAGATCGCGGCAACGATCTCCACTGCCCACGAGTCGCTTGGCGCCACCCGGTGCGAGTGGGCACTCGATGGCCAGATCTGGATGTTGCAGCTTGGCGCCGATGAGGGGCGAGCTCCGACGGTCACAACCCTGCCACCGAGCGTGCCGGTGGACCCGGACCTGGTCCGTATCGCACGGATGTTGGTCAGGCTCCCCGGAGACCTCGGAGAGGATCTGGTGCTCCCCTGGGCCCTGGGGGGACTGCCCGATGCGGTCCCCTCGCGCAGTGAGATCCCAACGGATGCGATGAGCGAGGCGTTGCACTTGCGGGACGAGTTGGTGTCTCAGGTGTGGGCCATGCCGGCCAACGATGCAATGGCGGCCGCCCGCCAATGCATGGCCGCCCTCCTCGGGGCCGACCCGAGAATGGCACTCGACCGGATCCGTCTCCTGGCCCGACCCGACGCCGAGCGTGCCCGGCGGCTGCTGACCCTGGTGAGCCGGCTCGCCCCCGGCAAGGGCGACACCACCAACCGCCTGGGCGTAGCGCGTTGGGATCCGTTTGTTGCTTCCGTGGTGCTCGCCTCGGGGGCCCACCACCGGGGAACCGTTGCATCTCCCGGGATCGGAGCCGGTGTGCGATGCCACGTGGCCCATCCCACCGACATGAGCGCATTCACACCCCGTGCCGTCATCACGGCACCGCAACCGGTCCCCGGTCTGGCGCCCCTGCTCTGGGACGCGGCGGGCCTGGTCACGGCGACCGGGAGCCCGACGGCCCATCTCTTCGACTCGGCCCGAGCGTTGGGCATCCCCGCCGTGTGCGGGGTCGAGCTCCCCGAGGGAGAATCGATCGTCGCAATCGACGGGCACGCCGGTCTGGTGGCCACCCTGGCGATGAATGGAGAAGACGATGTCTGACAAGATCGGGATGATCGGCCTTGGAGTGATGGGCTCCGCCATGGCAGCCAACCTCATCTCGGCGGGCCACGATGTGCTGGGTCATGACATCGACCCCGAGAAGCTGACGGCTCTTGTCGCCGGGGGCGGAACGGGAGCGAGCTCGGCCGGAGAAGTAGCGTCGGTTTGCGATGTCGTGGTGCTGTCGCTTCCAACAGTGGCCGCGTTGACTCAGGTCGCGGAGGAGATCGCTGCCTCCGCCCACCAGGAGGGGCTGATCTGTCTCGAGGCCGGCACATTCCCCCTCGAGGCGAAGATGTCGGCCCGGCAGGTGCTCACCGCGGCAGGTGTTGATCTCCTGGACACCCCGCTCTCGGGCACCGGCCTCCAGGCCGCCGACGCCACGCTGGTCGTGTTCGCGTCCGGGAGCCGCCAGGGCTACGAAAGGGCTCGACCTGTCTTCGATGCCATCGGCCGCTCCACCCACTATCTCGGTGAGTTCGGCAACGGGTCGAAGATGAAGTACATCGCCAACCTGCTGGTTGCGGTGCACGGCCTCGCCGCAGCCGAGGCCCATGTGCTCGGGATCGCCGCCGGTCTCGACCCGGCTCGGGTCCAGGAGGTGATGGAGGACGGTGTCGGATCCTCGAAGATCCTCGAGATCCGGGGGCCGATGATGGTGGCCGACGACTACCCGCCCGCGGCCCGGCTCGACATCCTTCTCAAAGACTCGAAGCTGATCCGGGACTTCGCCCGCTCGGTGGGCGCCCCGACACCCCTCCTCGACACTGCGGTCCCCGTGTATGAGCAGTCGAGTGCGGCGGGGCTCGGCGACCTCGATGCCGCGGTGCTGTGCCGGTTCCTCGAGGACCTGGCCGGGATAGAACGATGATCGGGCGCCCGCTGCGGCGGCTGGAAGACCCACGTCTCATCACCGGGCAGGGGCGCTATGTCGACGACATCGGGATGGACGGGCTCGTTCATGCCGTCTTCGTGCGCAGTGTCGAGGCTCATGCCCTCCTCGGAGCGGTATCTGTCGACCAGGCGGCCCTGGGCCGTGCGATGGCATTCACCGCGTCCGACCTCGCATTGGAGAGGCCGATGCCAAACAAGTACCCGTCGGCGTTGATAACGCAGTCGATCCAGGCCGCTCCCCTCGCCGTCGACGAGGTCTGTCACGTGGGACAGCCGATCGCCGTGGTGGTGGCGCCGTCTGTGGCCG
>JBOGEU010000359.1:0-9974 GCA_050741995.1 Acidimicrobiia bacterium
GGCCACCGGGATGCGATCGGCGAAGCGCAAGGCGCCGGACCCGGTGGAGTTGGTGCGACGTGGGATCTCGGTCGATGCCTGGTCGCACCGGGCCCTGATTCGCCTTCACGTCCCCATGGACCGGGCGGAGATGATGATTCCCCCGACGGCCGGCGTCCTCGAGAACATCGGTGACGAGGAGTGCCGGCTCGAGATCGGCGCCGACGACCTGGGATGGCTGGCTCACTACCTTCTCGGCTTCCCCTTCGAGTTCACCATCGAAGAGCCCGTGGAGTTGACGGAGACACTGGCGAAAATCGGCCGCCGCCTCGTCGCCGCCTCCCCCCCGTAGTGCCCGCGGGGCTGTGGTGAACCGCTTACCTGAGGTACGTAGCGCCATATATGGCGCTGTGCCGACACAGAAGCCGATGGTCGATGGACCGGTGTTGGTTAGGTTTTGGGCCCCGTGTCTGAGCTCAAAACGCAAAGAGTGGCGAGAGTGTCGATGCCTTCATCGCAGGAATCGACGGCGAGCACACGAGAAAGGATTCGAAGTCCCTCATCGAGATGATGGAGCGGATCTCCGGCGAACGGCCCGTGATGTGGGGACCGAGCATCGTGGGCTTCGGCGACGCCATTGCAAGTATGCGACCGGACGGAAGGCGACACGTTCAGGGTCGGCTTCTCGCCGCGAAAGCAGGCCCTGACCTTGTACGTCATGGATTGCATCCAGGGAAGACGATTTGTTGCTCGCCGGGTTGGGCAAGTTCACCAGGAGCAAAGCATTTTTCTAATCAAGCGTCCCCCTGACGTGGATCCCGGGGTCCTGAAGAGTCTCATCCGTCGGCCATACGGCGCCGTCGCCTGATTCTCTGTCGTCGTAGCGCCATATCTGGCGCTACGTACCTCAGGTAAGCACCACCGCGAAAGCGGGGGCAAAGCGGTCGGTGGTTACAGTGAGCGGGCCGAGACCGAGGTAGCCGATTTGATCCGTGAGACTCCGTTTCATCCCAGGACCAGTGCCGCCAACCAGACCGGATTGTGGAGCCATTGGTCGGGTTACCTGGCCACTGAGAAGTATCAGATGGCCGACAAGTTCGAGTACTTCGCCATCCGCAACGCAGCCGGGGTCATCGACACCTCGCCCCTCCACAAGTACCGGATCACCGGCCGCGACGCCGAGAGATTCCTTTCTGGCGTCCTGGCACGTGACATTCGGAAATGCCGCCCGTCCCAAGCCCACTACACCACGTGGTGCGACGAGGACGGCTATGTGGTCGAGGACGGGGTGATCCTTCGTCACTCCGAAGACGAGTTCCTGCTCAGCGCGGCCAAGCCCAACATGGCCTATTTCCAGGATCTGGTCGGCGGGATGTCTGTGGAGATCGAAGATGTCTCCGACCACTACGGCGCCCTGGCCCTCCAAGGCCCCTACGCCCGGGAGATCCTCAAGCAGCTAGCCCCCGAGATGGAGAGGATCGGGTACTTCCATCTCACCCCGGCGAAGATCGGGAACGCCGCGGTCACCATCTCCCGAACCGGGTACACCGGTGACCTGGGCTACGAGATCTGGGTCGAGCGAGACGACGCCATCGCGGTATGGGACGCCTTGTTCGAGGTGGCCGCTCCCTACGGTGTGGTCCCCGTCGGTCAGATCGCTCTCCTCATCACCCGGATCGAAGCCGGCTTGGTGTTGATCGACGTCGACTACCACTCCTCCCGCTACGCCTGGAACGACGACCAGCGAACCACACCGCATGAGCTGGGGATGGGTTGGATGCTCCGCGGCCTGGAGACAGACGACCGCGCCTTCATCGGCCGACGTGCCATCGAGCGTGAGTTGAAGGACGGGACCTCCCGCTGGAGGACGGTCGGGATCACCGTCGACTGGGAGGACTGGAATCGAGCGCACCACGAGCGCAGGCTGATCCCGCCCAAGGACCACACCCCGGAGCACGGGGGGATGATGATCTACGACGAGAAGCTGAGTCGCATCGGGTACACCCCGAGCTTCGTCTATTCACCCATGGTGCAACGCCACATCGGGATCGCCCGGGTCCGACCCGAGCAGGCCGCAGTCGGCACCGAAGTCGGGCTGGAGGTCACCATCGATCACCGCTACGAGGTGGTCAAGGCCCGCGTCGGCCGGCTCCCTTTTTTCAACCCGTCGAGAAAGACAGCCTGAGGGAAAAGATGCCCGGGAAGAGAAAGTTCGATGCCATCGTCATCGGCGGCGGCCACAACGGTCTGGTCAACGGTGCCTACCTGGCCAAGGCCGGGCTCGACACCCTGATCCTGGAGCGACGGCATCTGGTCGGTGGGGCCGCCATAACCGAGGAGCTGTACCCCGGCTTCAGCTTCACCACGTTCTCCTACGCCCTCAGCCTGCTCCGGCCCGAGATCATCCATGAGCTGGAGCTGACCAAGCACGGGTTCATGCCGTTGTCGATGCCCACGACCTTCGCCCCGACCGAGGACGGCGACTACATCCTGCTCGGCGAGGACAAGAGCGAGAACCACCACGAGATCGCTCGCCACTCACCACACGACGCCGACGCCTACGACGCCTACCGGCACATGATGGAGCAGGTGGTCCACGCGATCAGACCGCTGATGGACTCGATCCCTCCCGACATCACCTCCAAGGACCCCGAGGAGCGGGCCCGGATGGCGGCCATCGGCTCCTACCTCGCCGATCTGCCTCCACGGGTGCTACACGACACGGTCCGACTCCTCACCGGAAGTGCCGCCGACATCCTCGAGGACTACTTCGACTCCGACATCATGCAGGGTCTGCTCGCCTCGTCGGGGATCATCGGGACCAAGGTCGGGCCGCGTTCGCAGGGCTCGGGGCTGGTCCTTCTCTATCACTCGTTCGGCGAGCACGATGGGGTCTATGGCGCCTGGGCCTTCCACAAGGGAGGCAACGGAGGTTTCACTCAGGTGCTGGCCCGGGCCGCCGAGTCGTTCGGCGCCGAGATCCGTCTCGAGTCGCCGGTGGACCACGTCATCACCAGGAGTGGCAGGGCTAGCGGGGTGATGCTCGACGACGGGACCGAGCTCGAGGCGAAGACGGTGATCAGCGCAGTCGACCCTCGTCGCACCTTCATGGAGCTGGTCGACCCCAGGGAGCTGCCCACCGACCTGGTTGACAACATCCGGCGTCTCAAGTTCCAGGGCACGTCGGCCAAGGTCAACTTCGCTCTGGACGCCAACCCCACCTACCCCGGTCTCGAAGGTCGCTCCGACCACTACCGGGGCTTCATCAATATGGGGCCCTCACTTGACTACCTGGAACGGGCGTTCGATGACGCCAAGTACGGGTGGTACAGCCAGAGGCCCTACATCGACGGGTGCATCCAGTCCAACATCGACCCCGACATGGCCCCACCCGGCAAGGCGGTGATGTCTTGTTTCATCCAGTACGCCCCGTATCACCTCCGGGAGAGCGACTGGGACAGCGAGCGGGAGAGGTTCGGCGATGTCGTCCAGGAGACCTTGGAGGGTTTCTTCCCCGGCTTCGGCGAACTGGTTCTGCATCGCGAGGTGGTGACGCCATTGGACATCGAGCGGGTGGTGGGACTGACCGAAGGGAATATCTTCGCCGGCGAGTTCCTCGCCCCCCAGATGTTCTTCTTCCGCCCCGCCCCGGGCTGGAACCAGTACCGCACCCCTGTCGAGGGCTACTACCAGTGCGGTTCCGGCACCCACCCCGGCGGCTGCGTGATGGGCGCCCCCGGCCGTTTCGCCTCGCAGCAAATCATCGGGGACCTGGCCAAAAGGGATTGAGACCCTCCGGGAGCCTCTGATGTTCGAAACCCGACCCGAGGTCGCCCGTGAGCTGGATAGGGAGCTGGTCGGCTGGTTGACCACGATCTCCCCGGCAGGGCAGCCGCAGAGCTCGGTCGTATGGTTTCTACGCGACGGCGACGACGTGCTCATCTACAGCCAGGCCGACGCCCGAAAACTGGGCAACATCACAGTCAACCCGAGAGTCTCGTTCAATCTGCGCGGCGACCCCGAAGGAGATCGAGTGGTGACCGTCGAGGCGACCGCATCGATCGACAGCTCCCCGACACCCGCCCACGAAGTGCCCGCCTATCTCGTCAAGTATGAAGGCGAGATCGCACGGCTCGGGTGGACTCCTGCCAAGTTCGCCTCGGACTACCCGGTCCTGATTCGGCTCGAGATCGGTCGCATCCGCTCCTGGGAGGATTGAGCTCCGTGACGCCCTTGCACCGAACGTCAGTCGACGCGGAGGAGCTTGTCGGCGGCGAAGCGGACCACGCTGATCACCAGGGCGCCGAGGAATGTGGCCCAGAAGAATCCGGTCGAGGTCAGACCCAGGTCCAGCCGGTCGGGCGACGCCAGCCAGATCACCAGTTGCAGGGCTATGGCATTGGTGATCAGCAGGAAGAGCCCGAGAGTCAGGATCACGATAGGGAGGCTCAGCAGGTTGAGAATCGGTTTCACGACTCCGTTGACAAGGGCGACGAGCACTGCAATGCCCGCCAGGGCCCACGCCGACCCGTCGAAATCGAGACCGGGGACGATGGAGACCGCAACCCACACGGCAAGCGCGGTGATCGCCAATCTGAGCAACAGGTTCATCGACTCAACCTACCGCGGCCACACAACAGGTGCGTGGCATCATCCGAAGAAGCGGTCCGGCTCCAACCCGACCACACCCGGCTCGGCCACGAACACGGCTCCGGCCCCGGGCTCGGCGGCCGGATCGACCAGCTTCTCGGTTGCGGTGGTGACGAAGAGAAGCGACAGGTCCGCCCCACCGAACGCACAGGAGCTGACATGGCTGGCGGGCACCGGGATCTCACCCAGCAGCCTCCCGTCACGGGCATACCGTCGAACTGTGCCTGATCCCCACACCGCCACCCACAGACAGCCCTCGGCATCGATGCACATGCCGTCTGGCTGACCCGGTGGCTCGACTTCGATGACACCTGCCACCTCGCCGATCGGTCCCTCAGGGTCATATCGAAACCCGATGATCTGCCCGGTTGGTGTGTCGATGTGCCACATCGTGTCGTCGGCCCAGGCCAACCCATTGGCGATCGTCAGGTCGGATCGCAGCGTGTCGACACGAAGATCGGCGTGGACTCGATACAACGCCCCTGTTGGCCGATCCCCGCTCCAAGGCATGGTCCCGACCAGATAGCTGCCATAGGGGTCACACTTCGACTCGTTGGCCCGATTCGCCGGATTGTCCGCCTCGATCTCCACCAGGCGGATCATCTCCTCCCCCACCCGACGGTAGACACCGTCGACCAGCGAGGCGATCAGCCCATCGGATCGGTCCAGGGCGACGGCCCCAACCGCTGACGGCATCTGATAGGTCACGGTGACGCCACTGCCCGGATCGGTGCTGTGCACTCTCCCCTCGAGGATGTCCACCCAGAGCAGCGTCCCCCTTCTCGCATCCCAGACCGGGCCCTCACCCAGAATCGCCCCCGGCTCGCTCAATCGCTCGACCTGCACGGCACCACTCTCGCGCGGCGGACATCGACGCGGGCGGCGCACGACCTCACGCAGGAGGGCGGTCGTCCAGGCGGCCTCCTACTTTCTCGGGTAAGGGGTATCACCAACTGTCACCCGTGCTCTTGTGGGTAACGAGGGCAGGAAGTCCTCGCCACACGGACAGGAGGAGATCATGTCTACGCGTGTTATCCAACCGGGTACCACACCTAAGGCCGGGCGTTCCGGCCGGTTCCTGGGCATGGCAGCGGTCGGTCTGGCCGTTGTCATCGCCGGTGGATTCGTGTTCGCTGCCAATCAGCGAAGCGAGGACACCGTCTCTCGGGTCGAGGCTGTGCTCAGCCAGCCGGCGTTTCAGGCCGAGTCCCAGCGCTTGCAGGGTCTCGCCGATTACTGGATCGCCCGGGATCCGGACAACTACCCAACCGAGCTGAAGCGGCTGCTCGCAATGATCGAGAAGGTCAATGCGGAGTCGCACCCGGCCTTCAACATCGAGAAGTACAAGCTCGAGCAGGCCGGGCAGATCGGTTCTTCCGCGAACTCCGCGCCCCAGGGCGTGCTCCAGCAGCGACTCGCCCACGAGTTCCTCGAGGAGCAGCGAACCAGCGGAGACACGAGGCAAGGCAACCCGATGGAGGGACAAGCCGAATAACGGTTGGTCATGGCCGATGCAGATGGGGTCGTCCTCGGAGACGACCCCTTTGCATGTGACAAGGGTGACCCCCCCGCCTGAAGGCGGGGGGGTCATCACTCGTTAGCGAGGCGTCTGCCTATGCCATCATCTGCATGGCGGGACGGACAATGAGGCGTCTCAGGATCCGACGTCGGTGCTTGACCTGGAGACGAGTGTCCCAAGGACGATGACCCAACCACCGTTTCACCGGATTGTCGGGCCCCGTCAGGGACCGGTCTCCCCACGCCCAGCTCCGAGCCCTGCTCGGGTCATGAGATTGGGACATGTCGCTCATGCTCTGCCTTCCTCGCTCACGATCGTCGTCGGGAAGACGACGATTCATTGGAGGAGAGGCTCGGTTACGCATCGTGATACCCGAGCCCGACGACCGGTCAGAGAACGGTCCATTCGGTCTTGATCACTTCCAGGTCACCTGGTGTCCGAAACACGAGACTGACGGGCCCGGGAAGGACCCCGTCGAAGTAGAAGCGCCCCAACTCGTCGGTGTCGTTGGCTATGACCCCACCGGCCAGATGCAGCTCGACCGCCACCTGTCGTGCCGGATCGACCTGACCCATGAGGCGACCGGTGGCGACGCTGTACTCGATGTCGATCATCCAGTTGCCGGCTTCGAACGAGACCATTCTGGCGGTGGCTGAGCTGCGGACTCCGGAGGGCTCTTCGTTCGAGTCGTATGCGATCTGGGCCAGCTCGGCGTCGATGGTCCTCCACGAGAGTGCTGCCTTTGCGAAGTCGGTCACATCCGTCGGCACCGGGTCCGCCTCTTCGATGCCCTTGCGAAGGAGGGAGATGACTCGCTCTTCGGTGCGATCTGTGGATTCGCTCATAGGGCATCTCCTCTGTGATTCAAAGAGTCGTCGCCGGTTCCACTGATACGCGACGACGCCATCGCCGACATGAGCCGCTGCAGACATCGCGATCTGGTCGGGCCCAGACTTCCCACCGGTCTGCCGACTATCTCCGAGATCTGTTCGTAGCTGAGAGGCGGTTCGGTCGTGAGCAGACGCAACAACTGTTGGCAGTCCGCATTCAGGGCTCCGAAAGCGGCCACCACCTCGCGGGCCTCCTCGTCCTCGACGAGCATCGACTCGAGCGATGGAGATTCGTCTGCGATGTCGTATTCGAACTCTGTGGGGACCGTCCGCTCCCGTAGTCCTTTGACACGGAGCGCCTCCCGCCGACAGGTTGTGGCCAGCCAGCCTGGAAGACGCTCGGGGTCTGAGATGCGGTGGCAATTCTCGACAAGTCTCAACCAGACGGTCTGGCTCACATCCTTGGCAGTCGCATCGTCGAGCCGAAAACTGCGCGCGATCGACCACACCATCTGACTGAACCGATCGACCAGGGCGCTCCAAGCTTCCTGGTCACCCTCGGCAGCCCTGGCGAGCAATTCGCCATGTGTGACTCTCGCCAAGGAGGCCATCGGTGCATGGTACGGACCAGAGGGCCGATCAGTGCGCGAAATACGAGAAATCTCAGCCGGCGCCAATGCAGATGAAGGAGCTGGCGGCCTTGTAACCGTCAGGCGTGTGTCCCAAGTCGCTTTGCGCCGCGTGAAGCGCGTCCGAAATGCTCTCACCGGCGACCAGACCCCGATGCAGCGCCACCATCAGGTCCTTGGTGGCTCCTGAGTCGGGCACGAGACCGACACTGGCGACGATCGACCGCGTGCCCATGCTCAAGAGGGCGGAGCTGAGACCCATCAGCTCCTCGCCGGGATGGGTTTCGGTGAACCCCGAGTCACAGGCCGAGAGCACCACCACCGTGGGCGCATTCGTGAGACGCTCGATGTCGTAGACGCTGAGATCACCGTCGGCGAGATGAAGCGCAGAGAACATCGGGTTCTCGAATTGAAAGGAGGAATGACACGCGACGTGGGCAGTGCCGGCCCCGTCGAGTCGGGACCGGACCGATTCGACCGTGGCCTTGTGCGATGAGATAACTCCGGCTCCCGGGTAGAGACGAGCCACAGCCCTCACTTCGACATCGGCCATCGCCAGATCGGGCCCAGCAGCAACAACGGCACCCGCTCCTTCCGCTCCAGACAGCTGGGCCCGATACCACAACTCGGCTGATGGGCTGATCGTCACCGATCTTCTCTGGCAGGTGGGTAGAGCCCACCAGGGGACGGCGTACAGACCGGGCGTCGGCACCACCACCAACGGGCCCTCGCCAAGACGCAGCCGAGCGAACAGCATGCGATCGAGACGTCTCGCCGCTTCTTGGGCGGTGGCTACCGAGCCCCGCCCCCGGGCGAGGCGGCGCATGGCGAAACGGAGACCGGCCGTCTCGGTCGAGACATGTTCTTCAGTTCCTAGCTCTTGCAGACGAAATCGGCCTCCGGACACGACGACTGCGACCATTCGACCGTCGAGCAACGCCATCTCGACGATGGTTCGATCCCTCAACGACCCGATCAACGCTCCGGGGTCGACCCTGTCTGCCGCCATCGCTTGGCCCCGCATGAGACGGGCCCGGTCACGGATCGACTCTTGAAGCCTGCGCTGACGCCTGCGAAGCCCGACCGTGCCTTCTCCGCCGGCTGTCCTCAATTCGGCGGTGACCTGACGCAAGGTGGCGAGATCATGCGCCAGCTCGTCATCGTCCGGTGGAGTGACCGGTCGCCGGGTGAGGGCCCTGCCCCGCCTCAGCTCCATCCAACGCCACACACGCCTTGGATTGCGAGACTCCAAGGCCAGAGAGAGGCCCATATTCCCCAACTCGCGGCCATGTCGCTCGACGCCGAGTCGGACGTCGGTGGCACCGAGAGCTGCCTGGTACTCGTCGAGGATCCGCATTCCAGCCCGAGCCGCAGCGTCGGCTCCTCGCCTATTCCCCTCGATCACCCTGGTCGTGGCCAAGGCAAGCTGCGATTGGAGCTGGGTCTCGATCGGTCCCCGACGCCGGTGGGCGACCATCTTCAAGTCAGGGAGAACGGCGTCCTGCATTCCGAATCGAAATCCGATCATCCCGGCGAGCAGCCTGGCCCGATTCGCTCCTGAGACGTGGCCTTCGGACTGGAGGATGTCAGCCACCACCCTCGCTTCCGCAACCAACCGCGGGTCTTCACCACCGGCGTCATGTTGCACCTGGATGCCTACAAGCCGCGCCGTCGCCTTCCAAGATGCCCTGCTCTGTTCCGAGAACATCTCGGATGCGCGGTTTGCCCAACTCAGTGCCACGTCCAGACGGCCGGCAAGAAGCGCCGCTTGGGCGCCGACCAACCGCGCCTCTGCCTCGTCTTGAGCCAACCCGGCTTTGTGGAGGTCGGTGGCGATTTCCGCAGCAAGCTGGAGAGCTTCCCGAAACAGACCCGCCGAGAGCAGGACTTCGCAACGACTCACCTGGATCTCGGACGCGGAGCCAAGCAGCTCCGTGAGCCTTCGCTCGCTTCTTTCGAGAAGCTCGAGGGCATGTGGGAGATCTCCCCTGAGCGACGCAACAATCGCTAGAGCGTGATCGGCGTAGGCCACATCGGCATCGCTGTGATCCTCGGCATATATCGCCCGGGCTCTCAGGAGGTCTTCCTCGGCGGCGATCGGATCACCCGATGAGATCTGAACCATGGCTCGGTTGTGCAGGGTCATCGCGATCGACTCGAGATCGTGATGTTGCTCGAATATGGGCATGGCCCTCGAGAAGCAGGCCAAGGATGCTTTTCTCTCCCCTATGCGAGCGAGGAGGGTGCCTCGTTGGAACTCGATCTCCGCCAGGAGCAACCCGCCCGCCAGTTCGGAGGCTTCTTCCAGGATCTGAAATGCGCCGGCATTGTCTCCGGAAAACGCCATTGAGCCCGCCAGTGACATCA
>JBOGEU010000360.1:0-3110 GCA_050741995.1 Acidimicrobiia bacterium
TGTCCGAGCCTTGAGCCCGAAGGTCGATTCGAGCCTGTTTGTAGGGCCAGTCATCGAGCCCTACGAGCTCGGAAGACACCTCCAGCATGAGCCGGGAGCGCACCGTGGCCGCCCTCGGGCGATCCTCGGGGTACGGAGCAGGGTGGGTCACGCCGCGGGCGCCGGCACAGCCATCGCTACCACTAGTCGCCCATCGGGATCACGCTCAGGCCATCGGGATCGATGACGAGCGTCACCGTCGTGCCACTGCCGATGGAGACACTCGAGTGGGCACGAACCAGGATCTGATGTGCTCCGACCCGCACCAGGTGATCCACAGAGTCGCCCAGGAAGCTCCTGGTGATGACCTCGCCCGTCCACTCATTGGGCCTCTCCCCCGTCGGGGCGTCGGCCGAGATCGTGATCCCCTCCGGTCGAGCTGCGAGGATCACCTCAGCCGTGACCGGGGGCATCTCGCTCACCTGCGCCCTGAGCCGGCCCTCGCTGGTGTCGACGACCAGCGTCGTGCCGTCCCGCTCGACGACTTTGCCGGTGATGAAGTTGGAGGTCCCGATGAACTCGGCCACGAACTTGTTCGCCGGTTTCTCGTAGATCTCGCGCGGGGCGCCGATCTGCATGATCTTCCCGTCCCGCATGACCGCGATCCGCGACGACAGGGCGAGCGCCTCCACCTGGTCATGGGTGACGTAGACACTCGTGATGCCAAGCTCCCTCTGAAAGCGCTTCAGCTCGAATCGCAGTGACTCGCGGAGTTTGGCGTCGAGGTTGGACAGCGGCTCGTCGAGCAGGATCAGCTCGGGCTGGGTGACCAGGGCCCGGGCCAGTGCGAGACGCTGCTGCTGACCGCCGGACAACTTGGTCGCCTGGCGATTCGCCATCTCGGAGAGCTCCATGGTCTCGAGGATGGCCATCACCTTCTCCCGAATCACACCCTTCGCCGGGCGCGAGTCCCTCGGCATCACCTGGAGGGGAAAGGCGACGTTGTCGAACACCTTGAGGTGGGGCCATATCGCGTAGGACTGGAACACCATGCCCAGGCCCCGGCGGTTGGTGGGCACCTGGATCCGGTTGCCCTTGCCCTCGGAGAACAGCACACGATCGGCCACCCGGATCACGCCACTGTCGGGTCTCTCCAAACCGGCCACCGAGCGAAGCGTTGTGGTCTTCCCGCAACCCGAGGGGCCGAGGAGGGTGAACATCTCTCCTTCCTTCACCTCGAAGCTGACGTCGTCCACCGCCCTGATCCTCCGCGGGGCGCCGGTTTCGCTCGAGGCATTCCGCTTGCGAGCCCGATCACCACTGAATGTCTTGACCAGATTCTCAATCGTCAGCATTTGCTCTCCAGATCACACGCATCGATCCGGGCCGATGCCTCCGCGTCAGTCCTGCAGGCCAATCCTGCCTCCAACCTTGTAGGCGATGGTCACGACGATGACCAGGAACATCACGAGGAGGACCCCGATTGCCGACACCGCCGTCAACTCACCCTTCTCGTTGAACAGCCAGATGACGATGGAAAGGACTTCATTGCTCGGGCTGTATAGAAGCAGCGAGCTGGACAACTCCCGGATCGACACCACCAGGATGTAGATCCACCCGGCGAGCAGCCCGGGAAGCATAAGCGGGAAGAGGATGCGGCGGTTGGTTTGCCACCAGGTCGCTCCCGACACCGCCGCCGATTCCTCGAGCTCGGACGAGATCTGGGTGATCGACGGGACCGCATAGCGCATGCCGTACGGCATGAAGCGGGTGGCGTATGCAATGAAGAGGATCCACATCGTCCCGTAGATCTGCCAGGGAAGCGGGTTGCGCAGGTAGACGAACGACAACGCAACGCCCATCACCAGACCGGGGACGACCAACGGAAGGAAGGTCATTTGGTCGAGGATCTGCACCCCGCGGATCCTGGTCCGAACCACCAGCCATGCGGCCACGCCTACCAGCACCATGATGAACGTCGCCGATGTGACGCTCAGAATCAGGGAGTTGGTGACGGCACGGGTGAAGATCCGGTTGGTGAACACGGCCTCGTAGTTGTCCCACGAGAAGCTGCGCACGGCCTCGAGAGAGAACTTTTGGAAGTACGGGAGAAATGAGGTGTAGAGCATCACGCAGAACGGGAGCACCGCGGTGATGAAGAACCAGAAGAGCACCCCGGCTGCGACCGGCCACCGGGCACGCCCCAGGTCGATCGCCTGGGGGCGAAAGCCCTTGCCGGTGACCGTGGCGAAGTCGCGGTCCTGCCCTCGCAACTTGTTGACCGCATACACCCCGATGACCGAGAACAGCAGCAGGTTGATCGACAAGGCCCCTGCCGACCCGAAGTCGAAGTTCTGCAACTCGAAGTAGATGCGGCTGGTGAACACGTATATGCGGTCGGGGAGGCCGAGGAGGGTGGGGACCTCGAAGCTCTCCAGTGCCTTGACCGCGATGATCAGCATTGCCCCCGTTATCGCAGGCCGGACCAGTGGGATGGTCACCTTTCTCAGCATGGTCCATCGGCTGGCACCACAGACGAGGGCACACTCCTCCAGCGAAGGATCCATCCCGCGGAAGGCAGCCGCCATGAACAAGAACACCAGAGGAGCAGTGTCGGTTCCTTCGACCCAGATCATCCCTGCCATGCTGAAGATGTTGAAGATCGGCCTCCCGACGAGACTGGTCGAGATCTGGTTGATCAGCCCGACGTTCTCGCTGCTCAGCATGATCCAGGAGATCGTGTAGAGGAGGCTGGGAATGATCAGCGGGACGAGGGCCGTGGCCACCAAGAGCGATTTGAAGGGGACGTTGGTGCGCACGGTGATGTAGGCGAGGCTGGTCCCCACCACGAAGGAGAGGATCGCCGCCCCGACGGCGAAGACGAGCGAGTTCCGGATCATCTCCGCGATACCGCTGAAGCCGTAGGCGCGCTCGAAACCCGCCAGCGTGAAGCCGGCGTCGTCGAAGAGAGTCCCGTGCACCAGGAATGCCAGCGGGGTGAGGGCCAGATACCCGACCACCAACACCACCGCGAGCAATGTCAGGGACTTGACCTGGAAGATGGCATCGGCCCATCGGCGAAGACGGCCCGGCCCTGACGTCCCGGGCGCCGCCTCCGAGCTGTCGGGCGG
>JBOGEU010000361.1:0-2390 GCA_050741995.1 Acidimicrobiia bacterium
CGCGTCGCGGATCGAGATGTTGGTAGAGATGGCCCGGCCCACGTCGACTATGCCCAGGAGCAGCACGAGGAGGAACATGGTCACCATTGCCATCTCGACGGCGGCGGCCCCTCGGTCGGATGGACGAGGCCTATTCACCGACGACTCCCTTGAAGATGGAGCGGGTTTGGCTCGAGGTGAGCTCGATCCCGTCGAGGAAGCGGGATAGCAGAGGGACAATGGCGTCGAACGTGCCATTCACCTCGACCTCGATGGAGAAGCCGCTGTCGATGTCCGTCGATCCGGTAGGAGATGGAAAAGGGAGGGGACTGGCGGCGTCGCAGTCGGCGACAGGTGTCCCGGTGAGGTCGGAGAAAATGATGTCGACGTCCCCCGTGGCCAGGGTCATGCCCACCACCTTGCCGAGAGCGGCCTCTGTGATCGATGCACAGTCGAGGTAGTTGGGCAGGCCGTCACTGTCGTTGTCCCCGATTGTGGTGGCGTATCGGGCCCCCTCGCGAGCGGCGGTCCAAACCGTGGTGAAACCATGTGCCACGCGAGCGAACTCGACCACGCCGAAGAGGAGAAGGAACAGAAGCGGTGCCACCACGGCAAATTCGATCAGGGTGGCGCCTCTGTCTCTTTTGATCACTTTAGTTTCCCCCACGGTGTCCTCGCGCATGTAATCGTCGTTTATCGGCACAGGGTTACGCAGAACTTAGAGATTCGATGATGATTGCTCAGTACTCCGGCCGCAACGGCCGATAGAGGAGAGATCGACACTCCGGAACCGACAAAAGCTTCCTCCCTCCAACAAGAAGCCCAATGCCCTCATCAACGTCAGCGACGCCCCATGCCACTCGGACCTAGCTTCGTCCCTACCCTGGAGGCGGCCAAGGCCGGAGCGGAGTGGGCTTGGGCAGCCCTCTACCGCGATCTCGCCGGCTCGGTCGTCGGGTATCTGGCGAGTCGCGGGGCCCGGGAGCCGGAAGACCTGGCTTCGGAGACCTTCCTCCAGGTGGCGCGCAACATCCATGGCTTCGATGGGGACGAAACGGCTTTTCGCTCCTGGGTTTTCGTCATCGCCCACCGCCGGTTGATCGACTGGCGAAGGGCTCAGGGGCGGCGACCGGCAACCGTGCCGTTACCCGACCGAGAGACCACCTGGTCGGGCGGAGACGTCGAAGACGAGGCCTTGGACCATCTCGTCACCGATGAGCTGGCCGCCGCGTTCGAGAACTTGACCGAGATCCAGCGTGATGTCCTCGCACTGCGGGTCATCGGCCAATTGACGCTCGACGAGACCGCAGCCGTGGTGGGGAAACGGGTGGGCGCGGTCAAGGCGGCGCAGAGGAGGGCCCTGCTCGCGGTCAGGGACCATCTCGACCTCGAGGGGGTATCCCGATGAGGCGCCCCGGCGATTACAAGGGAGAGATGATCAGCACACCCATCTCCGACCAGGCGATCGAGCTACTTCTCGGCGGCGAGCCCGATGTGGGCGGGGAGCTGGCACACCTCGTACGTTTCGTAGAGGTACTGCAAGCCCAGGGGCACCGTGCACCTTCAGAGGGCTCGATTCATCGTCTTGCCGTCGAGGCGGCGATTATCGCCCGAGAGGCTCGACCCTCCACGCCGGCGGACAAGGGCCTTCCCGATCGAAAGTCACGTTCCCGGCTGATGGCGAGGCCCCAGCTCGCAGCGGTCCTGACCGTGCTCATCCTTGCTTGGGGCACCGGGGTTGCGGCCGCCGCTGACGCTGCCGCACCCGGGCACAGCCTCTATGGGTTGGACCTGGCCTTGGAGAAGGTGGGCATCGGCGCCGGGAGCACCGGGGAGCGGCTCGAAGAGGCCGGCCAACTCCTGGCCGGCGGCGACACCCGATTTGCGTTGGAGCATGCCAGCGAGGCCCTGGAGGGTGCCGGCGACGAAGATGACGTCGAGTCGGCCAGGGCGGCCCTGGACGGAGCCATCGAGGCTCTGTCGGCCCGCGACGCCCAAATCGAGGCGACAGACCAGGTTGCGGCCCTGCTCACCTACCTGACCGAGAACCTCGGCCCTGGAGTCGGCGCCGATGGCCGGGAATTCGGTCAGGGAGTGGCCGAGCTGGCGAGGGGCATCTCACAATCCGGCGAGTTCGGGGAACCTGCTCCGGAGACGGAGACCCCTGCGGACACCGGTGACCAGCCCGATCATCCCGGGCCGCCCCCCGGGCTCGTGCCCGACGGTCCCGGTGGTAATGAGAACAACGGGCACAACGGGACCAACAACCCCGGGAACGACAACGTCGGGAACGACAACGTCGGGAACGGCAACGGCGACAACGGCGACAACGGCGATCCAGGGAAAGAGAACGGTCCTCCTCAGGGCTCTCCCTCCGAGACCACCCCCGGGCGGGGCAACCGGCCTTAGGG
>JBOGEU010000362.1:0-1048 GCA_050741995.1 Acidimicrobiia bacterium
AGCGGGTGCGGCAAGTCGACTCTGGCTCGCACCATCCTGTTCCTGGAGGAACCGACCGCCGGAGAGGTCTACTTCGCCGGCGAGCGGCTCGACGCCGGGCGGGTCAGGGAGCTGCGGCGTCGGGCTCAGATCGTCTTCCAGGACCCGTACTCGTCCCTGCCTCCCCGAATGAAGGTGGGCTCGATCGTGGCCGACCCTCTGGAGATCCACGGCCTGGAGCGGGGGCCCGCGGTGCGGAAACGGGTCGGCCAGCTCCTCGCAGATGTGGGACTCAAGCCGGATGATGCCGACAAGTACCCGCACGAGCTGAGCGGTGGCCAGCGCCAGCGGGTCGGCATCGCCCGGGCGCTGGCGGTCCAGCCTTCTCTCATCGTGGCCGATGAGGCCGTCTCTTCCCTCGACGTGTCGGTGCAGGCGCAGATCCTGAACCTGCTCAAGGATCTCCAGAGACGGCATCGGCTCGCCTACTTGTTCGTATCCCACGATTTGGGGGTCGTCAAGTACATGAGCCACCGGATAGCCGTCATGTACCTGGGCGACATAGTGGAGTTCGCCTCCTCGAAGGAGCTCTACGAGAGACCGCTCCATCCCTACACCCGGGCGCTGATGTCGGCCGCCCCATCTGTGCGTGCCGTGCAGCGGAAGCGAATCCGGCTGGCGGGCGAGCCTCCCGATCCCGGGGACCCGCCCCCCGGCTGCAAGTTCCATTCCCGCTGCCCGATCGCCCAGACGGTCTGCTCCGAGAAGATCCCGGGGCTCGACGAGTGGCTGCCCGGCCGGCATGCCGCCTGTCACTTCGCGCTCGCCGGAGAGGAGGCATGGGCGGTGGCCGGAGACGAGACCGAGGCGGGAGGATGACTCCCCTAGACGATGTCCTCGAAGGGGAAGAGCGGTCGGCGCCGGTGCCGGAAATGCAGGCTCAGCATGTCGGCGGATGTCGAACCCGGGGTGTTGACCCGGATGATGGTGGGGCACACCGGCTGGTAGGCGGGGACCGGGGCGTGGACCCCTTTGGCGACCAGGATCTGGAACTCGGTCGGGTCGAGCC
>JBOGEU010000363.1:0-4259 GCA_050741995.1 Acidimicrobiia bacterium
GCGGTAGACGGTGGCACGCACCGGTGGCGGTGCTTCGTAGGACTCAACCAGGCTGGCGGATTGAAGCTGCCGAAGGCGGTCGGCTAGGAGGTTCGTGGCGATACCGGGCAAGGCATCCTGCAGATCCGAGTAGCGACTATCGCGGAGAAGCAGCTCTCGAATGATGAGCAGGGTCCAACGGTCTCCGACTATGTCGAGTGCTCGGGCGAAGGCGCAGTATTGGTGATACGACCGCATGCCGCGATTATAGCAAATCAAGCTAGAAGTTTAATTACTTGTTCTCCCCCCCGAGTTCACTGACGCCTTTCCACCGGTGAGTAGCTTTGACTGATGAATCGTGTGGTGGCCTCGTTCGTCAGACAGCGCCACGAGAGACACTGTCCGATCGAAGCACGTCACATTCGCACTTGGGGTCGGGCGATCGCGTGGGCGATGACTCTCGAAGATCCGTGATGGAGTTGTCCGGGCCGGCCTTCAACGCGGTTCTCTTCGTCTTCGTCGCCACCACCTTGCTCGCTGTGGGTCTGGGCACCACGGGCACGATGCTTCGAACCACCCTGGGCAATGTTCCGGTCCTGATCGTGATGTTGGCGGTGAATTTGATGCTCATCCCGCTTCTCGGTTGGGTACTGGCAGAGGAGCTTGCGCCGACCGCGCCTACTTTCATTGCGCTGGTCTTGGCGGCAGCTTCGCCTGGGGGTCCCTTCGGAGCCAAGCTGGCACAGGTCCAGCGAGGTGACGCCGTCGCCGGAGCCGCTTTAATGGCGATCCTCGCTGTGATCGGATGCTTCACCGTTCCCGTGGTGGCGGCATTCATCTTCTCCACTGCCGAAGTGGGAGGCGTTGGCGAAATATCGATCGCCGTCGGTCCTCTCATCGGCTTGATTGCGGTCTCGCAAGTTGTCCCGTTCACGGTCGGAATGCTGACTCGGTGGCGACTAGGTCGTATCGCGCAGATGTGCCGCGAGTGGCGATGGTCATTTCCAACCTGGCCTTCCTGGTGTTGCTCGCATGGATCCTGGTCGGTGGGGCTGGGGATCTCCTGGGTCTGCCGGGCTCGTATTTGGCCGCAGGAGCAGCCCTGGCCGTCCTGGCCGTCCTGTTCGGTGCCACGCTGGTGCCAGGCCCCCCGGCCGTGCGTACGACCACGGGGGCAGTCGCCGGAATCCGGAACGCAGCACCCATGCTGGCTGTCATCGCGGCGGAGTTCAGAAACGTGACGGGTGTCTATCAGGCCGTGGCCGCTCTAGTGGTCATCGAGCTCGTTTTTCAGGTCCCATGGAATGCCTGGCTTGGCAGGCGTCGTGCCACGGCGCCGGGAGACCCGGTTCTCACCGGCGTCCTATAACCGCACAGAAGCCCGGCGTTCCTCACCGACTGCCTACCACCACTCATGTGGTCCGGTTGTCTCCCCGGGACAGCACGGCGGCTCGAGGTGCAACCCCACACGCAGAAAGTGCCTCCCGCCTGAGTGAACTTGACAAAGTAAAGTAGATACTATATTTTCTTGTCTATGACTGGACGAGATCGAACAGGAGCACGCCTCCGGTTTAGGAAAGTGTTGCCAACACGGCCTCTTGCCGTCTTTCCCGGTCGTCAGACGAAGCACGGCGGACTGCGCCCGCAGTCGCGAGGAAGGCGGCGTGACATATGAGCGGCCCTGCACCTCTGGCCGCCAGCCAGTCCCATGCGCTGGACCCGAGACGGTGGCGGGCGCTGACCCTCGTCTCCCTGGCCCAATTCATGGTCATTCTCGACATCACTGTCGTAAACGTGGCTTTGCCGTCGATCGGCCAAGAGCTCTCGCTGGGCCGAGCCGGTCTGACTTGGATCGTGGCGGCCTACACGCTGGCGTTCGGTGGGCTGATGCTTCTCGGTGGTCGGCTCGCGGATCTGGTGGGACGCCGACGCATCTTCATCACCGGTCTCCTGCTGTTCACGATCGCGTCGATGGTCTCCGGTGCCTCCCGGGAGGGCACCGTCCTCATCATTGCCCGCGCCGCGCAAGGAGTGGGTGCCGCCCTGCTGTCACCGGCCGCCCTCGCCATCATCACAACAACCTTCCACGGAGCCGAACGAAACCGCGCCCTCGGTGTATGGGCGGCCATCGCCGCGGCCGGGTCGGCGGTGGGCGTTCTGCTCGGTGGCGCATTGACGTCCGGCCCGGGATGGCGCTGGGCCTTCTACATCAACGTTCCCGTTGGGCTCGCCGTCATTGCGATGATCGGATCAGCTGTCGACGAGAATCGAACCGATCAAAGGCGAGAGAGAGTCGACTTCTTAGGCGCTGGTCTTGTCACCCTCTCAGTGGCTTTGCTCATCGCCGGGCTGATCGGAGCGGGCCAGATCGGCTGGACCGCTCCTTCAACCCTCACTCTCATAGCGGCCGGATCTGTCCTCCTTGCGGTCTTTATCGCCGTGGAACGTAGGCACTCTGCTCCGCTCCTACGAACGGAGCTGCTGGCCCGTAGGAATGTGAGCGGGGGAGTCGTGACCATGCTCGCCGCCTCCGGGCTGCTCATCGGAGCCTTCTTCCTCACCTCTCTGGTCGTCCAGAGGGTATTGGGGATGACCGCTCTGGAGACAGGTCTCGCCTTTCTGCCTGTCGCTGTGGCAACCGGAGTTGGTGCTCACGTTGGCGCCCATCTGGTCACCCGACTCGGTGGCCGTGGCGTCGCCCTTCTTGGATTCGGCATGGCAGCAGTCGGCTTCGGTCTACTCGCCTCCCTACCCGCCGACGCAGGGATCTTCAGTGATGTCCTTCCCGGGTTCATCCTCTCCGCAGCTGGACTAGGAGCGGCCCTTGTTACCGCGACCAGCACCGCTCTGGCACAGATCGAATCCCACATCGCTGGGATGACTTCGGGAGTGATCAACACCGCACACGAATTGGGGGCGGCGCTCGGAGTCGGCTTCATGTCCTCTCTGCTCGGCGCATCTCTCCCCTCGTTTGGGGTAGTCGGAGGTGCCGGAGGTGCCTACAGGGCCGCTGCGATCGCCGCCGCAGTCATCGCGGTGGTAACGGCTCTGGTCTTACCGAAGGGACGACTGGAGCTCGGCGACGAGCCGATCCTCGCCCACTGACAGGTCCGAGAACAACCGGCACGTAAAGAACCATCAAGAGAAGGAATGAACCAATGACAAACCATCAATACGACACCAGCGAGGAGTTCGAAGTCGTCGTGATCGGCGGAGGGCAAGCCGGTCTCGCCGCCGGATACCACCTAGGAGCCGCGGGCCTCGACTTTGTCATCCTCGACGCAGGCCAGCGAATCGGCGACGCATGGCGCAACCGGTGGGACTCCCTCCGGCTATTCACGCCGGCCCAGCAGAACGGCCTGCCCGGCATGCCGTTCCCGGGCGAGCCGGGATCGTTCCCGACCAAAGACGAAATGGCGGAATACCTCGAGTGGTACGCCGAGCACTTCGACCTGCCGATTCGGCTGAAGACACCGATCGACCGACTACGTCGCATCGGAGATCGATACGCCATCTCCTCGGGGTGGGATCTCTTCGAAGCCCACGATGCGGTGGTGGCCACAGCGGCCTATGCCGAGCCTCGAACCCCAGATTTCGCTACAGATCTGGATCCACGAACCGTTCAGATGCATTCGGCCGCCTACCGCCACCCGAATCAGCTGCAGCCGGGCCCAGTCCTGGTTGTGGGGGCGGGCAACTCGGGCGTCGAGATAGCTCTCGAGACAGCCCAGGCCGGCCATCAGACCTGGCTCTCAGGCCACCCGACAGGACACGTGCCCTCCATCACACGGGCGGCAGGGGGTCGGCCATTCTGGTGGTTTGCCAACCGGGTCCTCACCGTCGATACGCCGATCGGCCGCAAGTTCCGAGAACGAGCACTCAGCCACGGTGGCCCACTGATCCGTGTCGGGTCGGCCGAACTCACCGAGGCCGGTGTCAAGCGGGTCGGCCGCGTAGTCGGAGTCAGTCACGGACAGCCCATGCTCGACGCCGAGGGCCCCCTCACCGTAACCAACGTGGTGTGGTGCACCGGGTTCGGCTCCGACTTCTCGTGGATCGAGGTTCCCATCTTCACGGCTGCCGGTCTACCCATCCACCACCGGGGCATTGTCGAAGACGCTCCGGGTCTCTACTTCTTGGGTCTGCCCTTCCTCTACGGACTCACCTCCGGATTAGTGGGTGGTGTCGGCAGAGACGCCGAACACATCGTCGGGCACATCCAGCGACGCCAGGGATCAGAGAGCAGGGTGGGCTCAGAGGTTGCTGACAGGACGTTGCGA
>JBOGEU010000364.1:0-1489 GCA_050741995.1 Acidimicrobiia bacterium
TGCTGGAGGCGTTCGAGGAGCGGTCGGGGCCCGCCGCAGCACGGGTGGTGCGTGACCTGCGGCTCAGCTCGGCAGCCTGCGTCCCGCTCTCGATCGGTCGTCGTGCGGTCGGCACGTTGACCCTGGCACGCAGTCTCCCGGACACGGCGTTCGACCAAGACGACGTTGCCCTGCTCACCGTGATCGCCGAACGCGTGGCGACGAGTCTGGAGAATGCGCGTCTCTACGAACAGCAACGGGTGATAGCCGACACGCTCCAGAACGTCCTCATGCCCAGGTTCCTTCCCACGGTGCGCTCACTCGACATCGCGGGGCGCTACCGGCCACTGACACTCGTGGGCCATGTGGGAGGCGATTTCTACGACGTCCTCTCCCTCGGCGATGACCGGTGCGCCATCATGGTTGGAGACATTGCCGGCAAGGGGATCACCGCCGCCGCCGCTGTCGGGCTCGCCCGTCACACCTTGCGCGCCACCGTCTCCCTCGATTCCTCCCCGACCACTGTGATCCGACAGGTCAACGACGCGCTCCTCGAAGAGGACAGAATGTGCACTCTGGCCTACGTGCTGCTCGAGCGTGGAGACGGCGGATGGCAGATGGGTGTCACTTTGGCCGGTCATCCCCCGCCGATCGTGGTCAGGGCCAACGGCGAAGTCCTGAGTGTGGGTCGCCCCTGCCCACCGGTCGGGGTCCTCCCCCACTTGGAGCCAATCGAGGTCGAAGTCCACCTGGAGCCTGGTGACATGGCGATCATGTACACCGATGGGTTCTCCCTGCCCGGTCTCACCCCGCCGGAGAGCATCGAGCTCGCCTTGTCCAAGTGCACGGGAGGCACAGCCGACACTCTCCTGGACGAGATGCTGGACGTGCTGTTCGAAGGCCCGGATCAGGGGCGGGATCCTGCAGATGATGTCGCCCTGCTCGCCTTGAAGGTCTCGTCTACCTGAGGGCAGACCCCCGTTCTAAAAACGGTGAAGTTTGACACTACAAGGTTTCTCTTGTAAAAATGAGTCACACCATCCATAGACCAAAGGGAGCAGCAATGTCCACGATCACCGCCTCCGAGACCGGTGGCGCCACTCTCCGGGAGAGCCGACTCGCCTACCAGATACTCCATCTCGGGTTCACCGTGGCCCCGATCCTGTTCGGGCTGGACAAGTTCTTCGACCTGAGGACCGATTGGGGCGACTTCCTGCCCGGTTTCGTCACCGACGTGGTGAGCGCCGGTGTGGTCATGGGAGTGGTCGGAGTCATCGAGATCGTCGCCGGTATCGGTGTCTGGCTCCGGCCCAAGATCTTTGCCCCCGTGGTTGCCGCCTGGCTCGGTCTGATCATCGTCACCCTCGCCATCACCGGCGGTTTCTGGGACATCGCCCTCCGCGACTTCGGCCTGCTGCTGGCAGCCCTGGCCCTGTGGCGTTTGGCCCGGGCCCACGCCTGAACCGGCACGATCACCGCAAAGCGCGGAAGTACCCGTCGCGGGAGCCGA
>JBOGEU010000365.1:0-8301 GCA_050741995.1 Acidimicrobiia bacterium
CCGATGTAGAAGCCGGCGTCCGGCGAGCCCGAGGCGTAGGAGTGCTCGAGGAGCCCGTCGCTCGAGTCGAACGCGTAAATCCCGTAGTCGGCGTTGTCGATCGCCGTCAGATACGACCCTCGATAACCCCTCACTCCCGTCCAGTAGACACCGTTCCCGATCGCATTGCGGACTGTGAGATTCTCAATGGCGACACCATCGGCGCCCAAGACGCTGACCGCGTTGGCTCGTTGCAGCTCACCGTCGATCACCACCTCGTCGCGATCGACGCCACGCAGCGTCAACCCTGGCGTCGCCACCTGGACCTCTTCCCGATAGACCCCGCGGTCGATCAGGACCAGATCGCCCGGACCTGCCGCATCGACTGCCGCCTGGATCGTCGGGTAGTCCTGGGGGACGAGACGTGTCTCTCCCGACCATTCCGACGGTGAGGCGGTAGCCGGGTCGCCGACGGCTGCCGGTGAGGGCTCCCCGACGGGTGCCCCCGCGCATGCGGTGAGACCGAGTGCTGCGCTCGTCAGGACCAGCACCCAGCTCCTTCTCATTGGCCGGGGGCTTCGACGATCAGCGTGCCCGCCATCCCGTCACCGGCGGCGTTCCCGTGGAAGGTGCAATAGAACACGTACTCGCCGGCCGTGTCGAAAGAGAGGGACGCCTCGTCTCCCTCGAGTAGCTCGAGACTGTCGAAGGCGTCTTCGGTCGACCACGAGCCGTCGGCCGCCACCGCGTTGTGAGGATTGCGGCCGGCGCCGACGAAGGTGACGGTCCCGCCCTCGGGGACGACGATCTCGGTGTACTCGAACCGGTTGTCGAACATCTGCACCGTGACGTTGTCACCGGTGATCGACTCGCCCTCTTGGCTGTCACCGCAGGCCGCTATCAGCAACACGGCGATGATGCCGACGAAGAGCTTGCGCACTGCCTACCCGCTGCTCTTGCCGCCGAGGAGCCCTTTGAGCCAACTCCACAACGACGCAAAGAACAGCGAGATCCCGCGGACCTCCCCTGCTTCGATGTTCGACGCCTCGACGGGGCTGACCGCTGCCAGCTTGCCCTCGAGGCAGGCCACGAATTCCCCGATCAGGCGTTTCGACATCTCGTTGATGAGGCCGGTCCGACCGAATTGGGCCACCGGGCCGGAGAGAGACACGTCGGCGTTGACCGCCACCTTCGAGCCGGCCTCGTCGGCGACTATCGAATAGCCGACCTTCACCTGACCCCGTGATCCTCCCGTCCTGTCGACTCCCTTGCCTTCGATCACCGCGCTACGAGAGGCCGGGTCGGGCTCGACCGTGGCCTTGCCCTCGAATGACGCGGCCATCGGCCCCAGCTTGACGGAGAGCTTGCCCTCGTAGGAACCGTCCTCGGATTTGCCGAGCAACTCGGCACCGGGAAGACATTGCGCCACAGATGGGACGTCCTGGAAGAACTCCCATACGACGTCGGGTGGACTGGCGACGGTGAATTCGTGATCGATGTTCATGGCTCTCCTCGCGACGGATGCAGGCCTGCAAACGGTAGTGACGTGATACCGGATTTCCCTATCGATGCTCGGTGTCGCCCGCCAACAGGTCGAGGGCGTGGGGAATCAGGTCGAGGATCGACCCGAGACTCTCGGTCGCCCCTCTGGTGGAACCAGGCAGATTGACCACCAAAGTCGACCCGACCGACCCCGCCCTCGCCCTCGAAAGCGCGGCCATCGGGGTCGATTCGAGGCCGCGAGCCAGCATCACATGGGTCAAACCCGGCGCCTCCCGCTCCAGGACGAGGGCGGTGGCTTCCGGGGTGATGTCGCGGGGCCCCAACCCGGTCCCACCCGTGGTCAATACGAGGCTGGAGATGGCAGCAGCCTCATGGAGGGCGGCAACGATTGCCGCCTCCTCATCGGGGACGACGCTCCGGCTCACCTCGAAGCCGGCTCTTGACAGGGTGGCGGCGATTTCGTCGCCGGACAGGTCTTCTCTGACCCCGGCGCTCACGCCGTCGCTGACGGTAATGACGTGTGCCCTTCTGATCAGCCCCACCGGGAGGGATCGACCGAGACTCCCCCGCGGACGACCAGCAGTTCGAAGAGCAGGATCACGACCAGCGTGGCCCCCAGCCCCCACGGCCACGGCGTCTCCCGATGGTCCTCGGGGCCGTGAACGGCGTTGGTGCCCGGCGCCGCGGCCACTGTGGCGAGGAAGATCACCGCCGTCAGCGGCAGTGCCGGCACCACACCACTCCCGGCGTCAGGCGTGAAGAATGGAATTGCGAGGAAAACCGCGGCCACCGTCGGCACCAATGCGATCCAAAAGGCAAAGGTGAAGCGCTTGCGACCGTTCGAGATGAGATTGTGATGAGGGGTGAACGCCAGGAATGCCGACGCCGCCGAGAGGGCGATGAGCAAGAGGCCGACACCGCCACCTGCTGCGATCACCATATCGAGCCCGGGCGGGGCGTCGAGGGTCTCGTAGGCGAGGGCCAGGTCGCCGGTTTTATCGAAAGGCAGCAACGCGGCCTGGGCGAAGGCCTGACGGAGGAGGTGCAAGACCATCCAGAGAAGGGTGAGACGGGCAACTCCATGGCCCCGAGCCGTTGGATAGGAGAACAGGGTGAGAAACCCGACGATGAGGCAAAGGAGGAACCCGCCTGCCAGGGCGAGGTCATCGCCGCCGCTGATCACCACGCGGTTGTTGTAGAGGACCGCATTGCCACCGAGGATCTTGGCCAGGATCCCGTCGCCGAGATCATCCATGAATTGGGCGACGACTATGCCCAGAGTCGAAGCCAGCGCCGAGGCGACCACCAGGGACGGCCCGATCCTTCGGATCGTCTCCGTTGGGCTCGACTCGGTCGAAGAAACTTCACTGGTCACGGACGGTGATGCTAAACGACGGAAGGTCGCGGCAACAGGTACTCGCTGCCGCGCCGGCCGCTTTTCCCGGCCCCGTCAGGCGGACACGATCAAGGTGCCGACCGCCCAAATCATGAACAACCCGATGGCTCCCAACAGGACCGGCGCCGTCCTTCGCCAATTGAGCACCGACCAGACCGTCAACACTGAGAGCCCGGCGCCGGATGCCAGCGTCCACCACATCGGGACCAGGCCGGACAGCGCCGCCCCTACCACCAGAGCGGCCACCACGAGGAGAAAGCCTCCGGCGACCATCGCATAGAGGACCTGACGCGGCGTCGGTTCGCTCACTGCAGGCCCGCCGCTTTCGCTGCCTTCCGATACCAGTCGGCCAGCGACCCGATGGTCTCGTGGGCGTTGAGACCGCTCGGGTTGGGGACCACCCAGACCTCCGCCTCTCCGATTCGCTCCGGCTGAGGGCCCAACACCGCTCCTCGGCGCCCAAAGGCAGTTCGATATGCGGTGACACCGGCGACGGCAATCACCCTGGGCGCCACGGCACTCACCAGACGCTCGAGCCGGGAGGCGCCCTGTCTCAGCTCCCCGGCCGTCAGCTGCGATGCCCGCGCCGTTGCCCTCGGCACCAGGTTGGTGATGCCGATGCCGGTCCTGGCCAGCCGTTCCCTCTCCTCAACGCTCATGCCGGCCGAAGTGTCGATGCCCCAGTCGATCAGGCCTGCCGCCCGTAATGCGGGGTAGAAGCGATTCGACGGATGACAGAAGTGGGTGTTGGTGGCCGCGGTCCACAAACCGGGGTTGATCCCGACGAACAGAAGCCGCACCTCGGGGCCCAGCAGATCGTCGACCGTCTCGCCCTCGAACCGGGCAAGCTCCTCCCTGGTGAAGCCCACGATGCGGCGACCCGACGGTCTCAGCCGGCCGGGAGCCAGGGAGGCGGAGGAGCATCGATGCGGGCCAGCTTCGAGGGCACCGGGCCGAATCTCCCGGTGTCGTGGCTCTGCCACGACCTCCATGCCTCGGTGAGCTCGTCCTTGGAGCGGGCGACGAAGTTCCACCACATCTCGATCGGCTCGCCGAGCGGCTCCCCGCCGACAACGAGGCATCGCGCCCCGGCACCGGACGCCTCGATGAGGAGGGTCTCGCTGCCGGTCGGAACCAGGGCCAGCCAACCCGGCTCGACTATGGCATCGCCCACCTTGACACTGCGATCGACAGGGACCACTCCGTACTCGAACGCGGGATCGGAGGGGATCGCGACCGGTGTGGCCCCCAGCACCAACTCGAGACCGACAGCAGGCCAATCGAAGATGGCTGTGGATCGGTTGCCGTCCAGCTCGCCGACTATGACCCTCGCCTCGGCGCCCGGAAGATCCACCACGGGCAGGTCGGTGATGTGCTCGAATCGCGACGGGCCGTTGCGGGAGCCCTCCGGCTGGGCAAGCCACATCTGGGCGCCATGGATGCCGGTGGTGGTCCCCAGCTCGGCATGAGCGATGCCACGGCCCGAGGTCATCAGGTTGAGCTGACCGGGGCGAATCGGCTGCTCGGTCCCCAGCGAATCGCTGTGCAGCGCCTCCCCCTCGAAGAGCCAGGTCACGGTGGACAAGCCGATGTGGGGATGGGGGCCGACCTCCATGGGGTGCGGATCCTCGAAGTCAGGGGGGAGGATGAGGTCGACGAAACACCACGGGCCGACCGTCCTCCGTCCCTTGGTGGGCAGCACCCGGCTGATGTCCATGCCACCGACAGTGGTGGAGCGGCCTTCCCTGACCTCGATCCTCGCCAGCGGACCTTGCTCGACGGCGGTGTCAAGCGGCTGGACCGGTCCGCTCATCAGACTCCTCGCCTTCCGTGGCGGCTACTTCTTCTGGCTCTGGTAATAGGGATCGTCGCCCGAGGCATGATCGGTGACGTCCACCACCTGGGTCAACGCCGGGATCGACTCGAGCAAGATCCTCTCGATCCCCTGCTTCAAGGTGACCTGGGCGAGGCCACATCCCTGGCAGCCTCCGAAGAGGCGCAGGTAGGCGATGGTCCCGTCCACCGATACCAGCTCGGCTCCGCCGCCATGGGCGGCGATCGCCGGGTTGACCTGCTCCACGATGACCTGCTTGACCTGGTCGACGAGCGGGCCCGACAGGTCCCCGGCAGGTGCCGACATCGGCGGCGGCGCCGGGCTGTTGGGGTTGTTCATCGACAGACCCTGATCGGTGAGCTCGAGAGAAGCGCCGTCGAGCTTCTCACTGTCGTCGGCAGGGAAGACCAGAGCCAGGTCGCTGTGCCTCTCGACCACCCAGTCGTCCTTCTTGTCTTCGAGGGCGACGAAGGCCAGCTCATAGGTGAACTGGGGTCCGCGGAAGCCGGTCACCTCGATCGACAGGGCAAACTCGCTGTCCCCCGGCTCCTGGTCCCTCAGTTGGAGGATCATCTCAAGGGCGTCCGGTGCGACGCTGAGAACCGTGTTTTCGGACATGTGCAAGGATGGTAACCCCTCTCAAGAGGCAAAAATGCCAACCGCCCTCGTCCTACTCCCCAGCACCACCTATCGGGCCGCAGACTTCGTCCGGGCCGCCGAGGGCCTCGGTGTGGACCTGATCGTGGCCTCCGAGCAGCCCCCACCGATCGACATGGGTGACCGGTATGTCCAGATCGACTGCGCAGATCCCCATCGGGCGGCCGAGACGATCATCGAGCTCGGCGACAGGACGCCGATCGACGGAGTGGTGGCCGCCGACGACGCGGGGGTCGAGGTCGCCGCAATCTCAGCGACGAAACTCGGGCTTCGCTCCAACACCCCCGACGCCGCCGGGGCGGCTCGGGACAAGTCGCGCCAGCGCATGGCGATGGCGGCCGCCGAGGTCCCCCAGCCCCGGTTCGCGGTCTTGGCCGCGGGTGAAGGGGCCGCCAGGGCCGCCGAGTCGATCGGCTACCCGCTGGTGGTCAAGCCACTCGACAGGGCGGCCGGCCAAGGTGTGATCAGGGTCGACCGAGTCGAGGACCTGGAGCCGACCTTGGATCGGGCCCGGGAGATCGTCGGTCGCCAAGCTCCCCTGCTCATCGAGGAGTACATGCCGGGCGACGAAGTCGCCCTCGAGGGGATCGTCCGCGACGGTGACCTGACGGCCCTTGCCCTGTTCGACAAGCCCGATGCCGTCGACGGCCCTTATTTCCCCGAGACCATCCTCGTCACACCGTCCCGGATCGGGGATGCAGCCCAGACCGAGTGCCGGCGGGTGGCAGCCGCCGCGCTGCGGGCCATCGGCATCACCCATGGCCCGGTCCACGTCGAGATGAAGGTCCAGGGGGAGACGGTCAGGGTGATCGAGATCGCGGCCCGATCGATCGGTGGCCTCTGCTCCAAGAGCCTCAACTTCGGTCTGATGGGCACGACCCTCGAGGGCCTCATCCTCCGCAATGCACTCGGTATGGACAAGCCCGAGCTCCGTCGTGAGCCGGTGGCCAGCGGAGTGCTCATGATCCCGATCCCGAGAGCCGGGAGCTTCGTCGAGATCGCGGGCTTGGACCGGGTGCGGGCGCTGGAGCACATCTCGGCGATAGACATCACCGCCAAGCCGGGAAGACGGGTGCTGCCCCCGCCCGATGGTGACCAATACCTCGGATTCGTGTTCGCCCGGGCCGACACACCGGACCAGGTGGAGCAGGCATTGCGCAAGGCGATGGGCGCAGTGGAGGTGGTCATCGATTGACTTCCGCCCCCGACCACCCGATTCCGCCAGACACCGGTTGGTGCTCCAACCCTAAACCTCAACTAGAGGATCAGTTCTTACGTGCCGAGACGCGCGTAAGACGATTTTGTCATTCGTGGACACGATCCTGATCTTCGCCGGGGGCGACCTGCCCCCCTCCGGTCTTGCCGACGACCTGCCGGCGGCGGACCTGATCGTGGCCGCGGACAGCGGCTACGACATCGCCCTGCACCTGGGGTATCGGGTCGACGTGCTGGTCGGTGACATGGACTCGATCAGCAGCACACAGATCCCCGACCATGTCATCGTCGAGAGCCACCCGGTGGACAAGGATCAGACCGACCTCGACCTCGCCATCGAATTGGCGCTGAGGGAGGACCCGGGCCGTGTCGTGATCGTGGCCGGCACCGGTGGCCGCTTCGACCACGAGCTGTCCACCTCCGGCCTCCTCTGCTCGGGAAGGTGGGCAGGAATCGAGGAGATCGACTGGGTCTCGCCCCGGGGATGGGCGCATGTGTTGCGTCGACGCCGCATCCTGCATGGCGATGTGGGGGCAATCGTGAGCCTGATCCCGATCGGGGGGCCGGCAACCGGCGTCACCACCAGTGGCTTGAAGTGGGAGTTGTCCGGGGAGGACCTGGAATCGGGGTCGACCCGCGGAGTGAGCAACGTGATGAGGTCACCGATGGCGGAGATCAAGATCGACTCCGGGTGCCTCCTGGTCGTCTTCTCCAGCTGAGCTCGTCCGAGGAGCAGCCAAAGGCAATGTGGGTAGGAAGGGTTACCTGAGGTACGTAGCGCCATATACGGCGCTACGGGGACAGAGAAAAGCACGGAGGCCCCCTGACCATGACCCGGACGTCGACGTCACCGAAGCAATGGCCCGAGTCGATCCGTCCATCGAAACCGAGGGAGCCGAGCTGTGCAATCTTTCCGGCAAGGGCTGGAACTTGTCACCGGGGTCCGATAGGTTAGCGAACATATGTTCGATACATGGGAAGAGCAGGAGGTTGGCAGGGACGCGGGTCCCGTAGCCACAGTTTCGAAACCGGTCATATTCGAACCTCTGCCCGGGGCCCTCGCCGAGATGACGCCCGGTGCCCGGCTCGGGAGCCTGCTGGCCTCGATCGACCGGGACCGCTTGAACGGGGAAGACCGGGTGATCGTCTTGCAAGCGTGGAACCGTCAGGTCGCCCACGCCCAGGCCGAGCTCTACGCATCGATGGTGTCCGTGGCCGATGCCGAAGCCGAGGCCCACCCCGAAGACGACCCGTTCGACTTGAACGACGTGACCGCTTCGGAGATCCGCGCCGCTCTCACCTTGACCCGCCGCAGCGCCGACTATCACCACGGCTTCGCCCAGCAGCTCGTCGAGCACTACCCGGAGCTGTGGACCGCCCTTCACCAAGGTCGCATCGACATGCCAAAGACTCGGGTCATCGTCAGCCAGACCTGTCACCTCGACAAAGAGACAGCCCATGAAGTGACAAGGGTGGTCTTGGAGCAGGCTCACCGGCAGACGACCGGCCAGCTTCGGGCACGACTCCACAAGCTGGTGATCGAGGTCGACCCGGACTCGGCGAAGGCTCGCTACGAAGAGGGTCTCGCCCAGCGTCGGTTGACGTCGGAGGCGACCGAATCGGGCACTGCCAACTTGTTCGGGCTCGACCTGCCCGCGGCAGACAGCAACTCAGCGATGCGTCGCATCAATCGTCTCGCCCTGGCGATGAGAAAGGC
>JBOGEU010000366.1:0-1276 GCA_050741995.1 Acidimicrobiia bacterium
TCAGCGGAATCTCCGGGGCGATCATGGCCGAGCGCTACGTCGACCTCATACGCGATCTCATGGGAAGCTCGCGATGATCGACATCCTGATGATCACCCACAACCGGCCCGCATACACCGCTCTCTCCCTGGGCCGCCTCCTGGAGACATGCGACGAGACGATGCGGGTGTGGGTCTGGCACAACGGCGAGCACCAGGAAACGCTGGATGCGGTGAGGCCCTTCCTCTCGGATGCCCGCCTCTATCGCTTCCATCACAGCCCGCAGAACGTCAAGCTGACCATTCCCACCAATTGGTTGTGGAAAGAGGCCGATGGCGAGCTCCTGGCGAAGGTGGATGACGATTGCCTCCTCCAGGCAGGCTGGGCGCAAACGTTACAGTCGGCTCACGAGGATTATGAGGGCTTCGGGGTCCTGGGGTGCTGGCGCTTCCTCGACGAGGACTTCGTTCCCGAGCTGGCCAACCGAAAGATCCGGGAGTTCCCGGGAGGCCACCAGATTCTGGAGAACTTCTGGGTGCAGGGCAGTGGCTACCTCATGAAACGACGCTGCGTCGAGGAGCAAGGACTCATTCGGCAAGGCCAGTCCTTCACTTCGTACTGCATCGACCTGGCACTGCGGGGATACACGAATGGCTGGTACTACCCCTTTATTCGAGAGGAGCATCTGGACGATCCGCGCTCCCCGCTCTCGGCTCTCAAGCACGACCAGGAATTCCAGGCGAGACCGCCCTTGTCCGCCGCCCGAACCGGGGCCCGGACAATCGGGGAATGGGAAGATCAGATCAGGCAAGAGGCTCGCTCGGTGCAGGCAGCGAGCATCGACCCCGCTCAATATGCCGGTTGGCGGAAACAACTTCGCCGGGGGCGTCGTCTTATACGGCGCTTGGGGAAAGGGCCACACACTCAGTCCTGAGCGTCGATCGGGTCCCCGACGGCTAGACAGGTGCGAAAGCAGGCGCCTCCAGGGTTTCCAGCATCTCGCACTCGGCGCGCACCGTGTCGCTGATCACCCTCATCCGTGCCGACGCCTCCTCAGCGTCCCACTGGTATCGGGCGAGGGCCTCGGATTGGCGAAACATGGGCAATGACAAACGGTCACGAGCCCGTTGGTACTCGCTCATCGCCTCGACCCTCTCCTCGGGCAGGCAGAGAGCCCGATCGACCGCCCGGGCGCACAACTCTGCATCTCTCAAGGCGTCGCTGATCCCATGCGCCGAGATCGGGTCTTTGGTGTAGCCGGCGTCGCCGACCAGGGCCCACCCCTGGCCCCAGGGCT
>JBOGEU010000367.1:0-1031 GCA_050741995.1 Acidimicrobiia bacterium
AAACTCATGAGGGCGCGAGTTGCAAGGAGTTTTGCCTGGTCAAAGGCAGTTTCTGACCGTTCGCAGGTCACCCTGTGAGTGGGCCCACGTGGACTTGAACCACGGACCTCATCCTTATCAGGGATGCGCTCTAACCGGGCTGAGCTATGGGCCCCCACGAATCTCCAACTCTACAAGGGGTATTGAAACTTCGGAAAGTTGAGTCATGTCCGTTTGCGCCGAGGGTCACAGCACCCTCTGGGCACCGAACCTGAGCACGAGACGCGGCCAGGACATGTTCACGGCGTCACCTTGTCGGCGATCCGCTGCCCCAACTCGGTCAGGTCGAGACCGGCCATAGAAGGACTTTCGCCGACGTGGAACGTGTCGATCACCTCGCCCTCGCGGCTGTCGAGCTTGGCCAGGCGGATCTCGAGACCAAAGGCCTCGAGCACGCCGAGGATCTCGGCCAGTCTCCCGATGCGGTCGGAGCATTTCACGATCAACACCAGATCGCCGGTGGCGGGATCGGTAGACACACCCACGCTGGGCTTGGGGCGGGACGCGTCCGCTTTCGGATAGGCCGCGGCGCGAACCGCGACCCTGTCGTCGGTGTCGAGCTCCCCGAGGAGACTGGCTCCGAGATCGACTCGAACCCTGTCCCACCGCTCACCCGGGACCACTCCACCGGTGCGATCGTCCCTGACCTGGAACGAGTCGACGACCAGGCCGTCGGATCGGCCGAACATTCGAGCCTCCAGCACGTCGACCCCATTGGCGGCGAACACCGCTCCGACGATCCGACGAAAGCCGGGGACGTTTGGCCCTACCACGACCACGGTCTCGATGGGCGCTCCGACCCGAACCCCCAGATTGGAAGGTCCCACCAGATCCAGGATCAGCTCGAGATGCCAGTGCGCTTCTTCGACCGTGAAGCTCCGCAGATAGTCGGCGGGCATGGCGTCGAGATGTGCACCTATCGCCTCAGCCGCTCCACCCGACTGGGCCAGCACCTCCTCCCGGGTGGGGCCCCCTGTCGCCGCGGAGACCTC
>JBOGEU010000368.1:0-6830 GCA_050741995.1 Acidimicrobiia bacterium
GTCGGTACGGAGCGGTCAACAGCTTCGTGGACGGGTACTCCGACCCCGAGGCAATCGACGCCCTGATCGCGTCGGCGCGGACGAGCCTGGACGAGGCAGAGCGTCTGGAGATCCTCTCCGAGATCCAAAACGTCCTCTATGAGGAGGCGATGTGGATCATGCCCGCCAACGAAGGGGCGCCATCCGCCGGCGGCGATTGGGTGACGGGTCATGTCGAGAACCCGATGTGGCCGCGGCCATCGCAGTACTGGGCCCTGTACGACAAGTGAGCTAGGTGGATCTTTCCCGGAGTCAACATCGTTTCGAGGAACCGGAATTGCCGGAGAGAGCGCGGCCGCCGGACGGGCAGAGCAACCGTCCGGCGGCGCTCGCGCGGAGAGGTGTCATCGAGGGGTCCGCTACCAAGCGGGCACACGTAGACTCGCTCTTGGGAGTTTGAAGATTGCATAGGTACATCGCGCGAAGGCTCCTGGCACTGCCTTTCGTGATCCTCGCGGTGAGCATCCTGGTGTTCGGCCTGACCCGTCTCGGCGGGACCACGATCGGGCCCTACCTGGAGCCGGGCATGACGCACGAGGAGATCGCCGCCCTCGAGGAGAGGTTCAACCTCGACGAGCCGGTCCCGATGCAATATCTGGCGTGGCTCGGAGGCGTGGTCCGGGGCGACCTCGGCTGGTCGGCCGTGGCAGCATCGCCGGTCGTCGATGTCTTCCCGCAGAAGATCGGCGCCTCATTCGAGCTCGGGTTGGCCGCCGCCGTCTGGGCGGTCACCCTGGGCATAGGTCTCGGCACCTTTGCCGCCCGCCGCCGCAATCGAATGGGGGATCAGCTCACCAGTGTCTTCGCCGTGGGAGGGGCGAGCATGCCCACCTTCTGGCTCGGGATCGTGCTGTTGATCATCTTCTGGTCCTATCTGGGATGGTTCCCACACGGGAGGTCCGATCCGGACATATGGGCGAGCATCCCCCACCCCACCAAGCTCTACGTACTCGACTCGATACTGGCCGGGAATTGGCGGGGCCTCGTCGATGCCATTCACCACTTGGTGCTGCCGTCCGTCACACTCGGTTACGCCGCGGTGGGCATCGTGACCAGGATGATGCGCTCCTCGCTCCTCGAGGAGATGGGTCGGGACTATGTGGACGCGGCGCGGGCCCGCGGTCTCCCCGAGCGTCTGGTGGTCCGTCGTCACGCCCGCCGCAACGCCTTCATCCCGACCATCACGGTGATAGGGCTCTCGATAGGGATCATGTTCGAGGGAACGGTGGTGGTGGAGACCATCTTCGGCTGGCCGGGCCTGGGCAACTGGATGGCCGACTCCGTCCTCAGCGGGGATCAGGCGACCACGCTCGCCTTCGTCATCTTCACCAGCATCCTCTTCCTGGTGATCAACATGGGAGTCGACGTCATGTATGGATACCTCGATCGCCGCGTGATCCTGAGGAAGACCTGACCATGTGGTTCAACGCAGTACGCGCCGAGACGGCACCGCTCGTGCTCAGGGACACTCCGTTCAAGGTCAAGACACGGCGACTCTTCACGACGACGAAGGAGGTGTTCAGCAAGGCGAGCACCGCGGTCGGCGCGATCATCATCGTGCTCATGCTCGGCATGGCCCTCTTCGCTCCACTCATCGTCCCCGAGAACCCACGCGACGCGTACCAGATGCCGAGGGACCTGAGCGCGGTAGCCGCCCCCCCGGGGACCGAGGGTCATCTTCTGGGCACCTCCCGACTCGGTGGCGACGTCCTCTACGGGGTGGTGTGGGGCGCCCGGCTCTCGTTGCAGCTATCGCTCTACGTCGTGGGTGGAGCGGTGCTCATCGGATTGATCGTGGGGAGCACGGCGGGGATCGTGGGCGGAAAGGTCGACGCCTTTCTCATGCGCGTCGTGGACGTCTTCCTCTCCATCCCCGAGTTGATCTTCCCGCTGGCCATCGCTTCGATTCTCGGCCCCTCTTTCATCAACATCGTCGTTGCCCTGGCAGTGATCATGTGGGCGCGCTACGCCCGGATCATCCGAAGCCAGATCCTGCAGGTCAGGGAAGAGGACTATGTCGACGCGGCGCGCGTCGTCGGCGATTCGAAGCTCGGGATCATCCGAAAAGACATTCTGCCCAACTCACTGACCCCGGTGGCAGTTCAGGCCACGCTCGACATGGGCCACGCGGTCCTTTTCGGAGCCACACTCGCCTTCATCGGTCTCGCGGTCGCCGGCCAGGCGGAATGGGGGACGCTGGTCAGCGAGGGTCAGGCCGATATCATCGCCGGGCGATGGTGGACGTCCACCTTCCCGGGTCTGATGGTGTTCCTCTGGGCACTCTCGTTCAACCTCGTAGGCGACGGGTTGCGCGACGTGCTCGACCCCCGCACCGAAGGTCGCTGAGACCTGCTTCTGACCGAGTCTGATCGGGGCCGCGGCCCGGTCGGCGGTGAGTCGGATGGGTACCCTCGCCCCGTGAGCTCACCCGGAGGCACCGGCGCGACCAGGGGCACGAAGCCGCCGACGCTGCGCGACGTCGCCAGGGAGGCGGGCGTGCACGTTTCCACGGTGTCACGGGTGCTCAACGATCAGGCTACGGCCGGTCGCATCACCGCGGACACCGAGGAGCGGATTCGGCAAGTGGCCCGGCGTCTTGGCTATCGCCGCAATGTGATCGCCAGAGCGCTGCGCACCGGCCGGACCCTGGTGGTGGGGATGGTCGTTCCCGACGTTGCCAACCTCTATCAGGCCGGGATCACCCGCGGTGCCGGCGATGTCCTCTACGCGGATGGCTACTCGCTGATCCTGGCTTCCACCGACGACGATCCTGAGCATGCCGAGTCACAGGTCTCTGCGATGCTCGGGGTTCAAGCCGAGGGTCTCTTGTACGGCGTGGCCCGAGAGGACGACGCAGTCCTTGCCGGTGTGGTGGCGGAGGGAATCCCGGTGGTCCTGTTCAATCGCGCGGCCGAGATCCCAGGCGTGAGCGCGGTCATTCCCGACGACCGCGGCGGGACGCGGCTTGCCGTCGAGCACCTCCTCTCGCTCGGTCACCGGCACATCGTGCACGTGGCCGGGCCCGAGGACGTCTCTTCGACCGTCAACAGGCTCGGGGCTTTCGAGGATGCGCTCGGCGCCATGGGGCTGACCGGGAGCCACGGCTTCGCCAGACGTCAAACCGAAGAGGAGGGCCACCGGGTGACCGGCGAGCTGTTGAAGGCGCACCCGGGCACCACGGCGATCCTGGCCGCCAACGACCGTCTGGCCCTTGGTGCCGTGGACGCCATCCGCGACGCGGGCCGCTCCTGCCCCGACGACGTCTCGGTGGTCGGATTCAACGACATGCCCTACAGCGCCCGCTTCTCGCCACAGCTGACGACGATCCGCATCTCCCAGTACGAGCTCGGCTCACGTGCCGCGCGACTCCTGCTCGAGACCATCGCCGACCCTTCGCGACCCGCCGAGATCCAGATGGTGGCGCCCGAGTTGGTTGTCCGCGGATCGACCCGGTCGGTGGCGAGCTGACATGGAGAATTCGAGGGGTTACGCTCACCTGAGCAACCGTTTGTGCAGCAACGAACACGGTCAAGATTGGAGACCGGAAGAATGAGTCTCGAGCAGCTGCTCCTCGCCAACATGACCCAGCCCCAGGCCGAGGAGGCCCTGGGGCGGGGGACAGCCGTGCTGGTGACCGGCAGCATCGAACAACACGGGGGGCACCTCCCACTTGGAACGGACGCCTTCGCCGCCCTCACCATCGCCCTGCGAGTCGGCGAGCGACTCGATGCACCGGTCCTTCCCCTCTCTCCCGTTGGTGTCGCCCCCTATCACCTGCCCTGGCCCGGATCACTGACCCTCAAGTCCGAGACCCTGGTGGCTTTGATGGTCGATGTTTGCGAGGGTCTGGCCGCGGCGGGTGTGGAGCGTGTGATCGTCGTGAATTGGCATGAGGGCAATTCCACGGCGGTCCGGCTTGGTGCCGACCGGGTGCAGAGCGAGTTCCCGGTGCGCGTGATCGTTGCCGAGACACACGTCATCACCAACGGGCTCTTTCCCGAGGAGATGGAGTTCACCCACGCCGGGTCGATGGAGACGGCCGCCATTCTCGCCCACGACCCGTCACTGGTGCGTCTCGACCACCTCGTCGGCGGCGACTCCGTCGAGCAGGGGACCGATGGCCATGCCCTCTTCCGGCGCCGCGACGTGTTCCCCGTCATGAAGGACTTCAGGGAGGTGGCGGCCACCGGCTGGTACGGGAGCCCCGGGGCGGTGACGGAAGCCCGGTCGCGGGAGATCATCGACGCGGTTGCCGACCATGTCGTCAGCTCGGTCGAGGACGTGTGGCGGCGCCTGGGTGAGCGAGTCCCGGACGGGAAAGGGCGGCGACCGCGATGACGACGATGCGCGCCGCAGTGTTGAAGAGCTGGAACGACCTGGTGGTCGAAGATGTCGAGGTCCCCGAGCCGGGGACGGGGGAGGTCCTGCTTCGGGTGCGCGCCTGTGGCCTGTGCGGCACGGACCTCAAGATGGTCCACGGCGCCTTCGAGGAGCGTGGGTGGCCCCCGTCGTTGCCGTTCGTCATGGGGCACGAGTGGTCCGGTGAGGTGGCCGCCCTCGGGGAGGGTCTCGACGACCTGGCGCTCCAGCCGGGAGACAAGGTCGTGGCGGAGAACCACGTCGGCTGCGGCCGCTGCCAGATGTGCCGCCGTGGCCGTTACAACATCTGCGAGAAGGCAGGGACACCGGGCTATCGGCTCTACGGGCACACCGCCCCCGGGGCGCTCGCCGAGTATGCGGTCCGCCCCGCCCAGATGCTCCACAAGCTGCCCGATTCGGTGAGCCCGCTGGAGGGCGCCCTAGTCAACCAGGGATCGCTGACAGTGCATGCTCTCCGCCGGGTCGAGTTCCAGCCGGGGTCGAGTGTGGCGATCTTCGGCCCGGGCCTGCTCGGCTTGCTGACGGCTGCGGTCGCCTCGGCGTCGGGCGCCGCTCAGGTGATCATGGTGGGCAGGGGCCCCCGCCTCGATCTCGCCGCTCAAATGGGCTGTGACGCGGTCGTCGACTACGAGTCCCAGGACCCGGTCTTCGGCGTGCGCCAGCTCACAGATGGACAAGGAGTGGACTATGTGTTCGATTGCTCGGGGAACCCTGGCGTTCCCGCACAGGCGATCGGTGTGGTCCGCCGCGGCGGAAGGATTGCCCTGCTCGGGCTCACGGGAGGGCAACCCTCGGAGGTCGATATCGACCGTCTCACGCTCGACGAGATCGATCTCATGGGCATCCGGTCCAGTCCCAACGCCTACCCGGCGATGATCGCCCTCATGCGGGCGGGCCAGCTCGACCTGAGCCCCCTGGTCACCCACGTCTACCCGCTCGAGTCGGTGGGCGAGGCCCTCGCCGCTCTCGAGACGCGCGTTGCCGTCCGCCCGATCGTGGAGATCTGATCGTGGCTTTGGCGGAGCATCCCCACATCTCGATCTTCGGCTCGACCGAGTGCACTTGCACCGAGGAGGAAGCCACGGCCCTCGCGGTGGTAGCCGGCTACCGGGTGGCCAAAGTCTCTGAAAGGGCTCCGTTCCTGGCTTCCGGCTTCAAGCGGCACAGAGCGGGGTTCACCCACATCGGCGAGCTCTGGGAGCACGATGGACCGGGTGGCATGGACGACGACTCGATGCGGGATCGCCAGAACATCCTCCTCGAGCTCACGGGAAAGAAAGACAAGGTTTGGGGCATCTTCCGGGTGGTCGGCACCCATACCGGATCTCTCTACGGCATCCCGGGGACCGGCCGTCACATCGACGTGATCGAGGTCGGGCTCTGGCGTGTCGAGGACGGTCTGATCGCCGAGGCCTGGTACTTCGGGGACGAGCTCGGCCTCCTTCGGGCCCTCGGCCTCAATCCTCCCGACCTCAGCAGAGACCCAGACCTGGTTTGAGGTCGCCGTCGCCAGGGTGTTTCCGGGACATGCTCGGCCGGTGTGTGGGGCCGTGTTTGCGCTCGATCGAGCAGGCTCCGGTGGGGGACGTCGCTTGACCACCGAATTCGCCCTCGTCATCTTGGTGATATCGGGTGCCTACCTGGTCAAGGGGGTAGCCGGGATGGGCGGGCCCCTGCTCGCCATCCCCTTCATCGCCAGCATCACCAGCGTGGAGCACGCGGTGGTGGTCTTGTCGTTGGGGAACCTGGCCGCTAATGGCTGGTTGCTCTGGGAGCACCGGGCCGGGGCCCGTGGCACCGGATTCGTGATGATCCCTTTTCTGACCGTGGGGACCGCGGCCACCATCGCCGGCACCTGGCTTCTCACCGAGGTCGACGATCAGATCCTCTCGGTGGTGATCGCGGTAGTCATCGTCGGCTATATCGTGCGCGTCCTCACCGGCGCCGAAGTCGGGCTCAAGAAGGGGACCGCTCGCCGCATGGCCGCCCCGATGGGCCTGATCGGCGGCGGGCTGCTCGGAGCGACGGGGACGGCGGGGCCGCTCATCGCGACCTATCTCCACAGCATCAGGCTGAGCAGATCCTCGTTCGTGTACATGATGAGCCTGACTTTTCAGATCTTCGGCCTCATCCAGGTGGTCACACTGGTCACCCTCGGCGCCTTCACGCCGGAGCGGACGGCTCAGGCCATCTGGGCGATCGTTCCGGTGACCTTGATGACCTCGATCGGGATAAGGATCGGGCGTCGGCTCAATCAGCGGGCATTCGAGCTCGTCGTGCTGGCGCTGCTCGGGTTCGCCGCCGTTCGTCTCCTGATCTCCGCCTTGGGCTGACGGTCATCTCACCGACGGACCCTGGCTCCGGCGGTGTGGAGAATGCACGCGGTGAAGTGCTGGTCCCCGATGTCGACC
>JBOGEU010000369.1:0-2212 GCA_050741995.1 Acidimicrobiia bacterium
ACCATCAGCACCGAGCCCGAAAGCGAGCGACCCACGAAACGGGCCGCCGGGTCCACGCCGAGGAGGGCATAGAGGTCTCTGCGCTCCGGGCGGTCGCTCGCCGCCTGACGCAAGGCCACCTGCATGCCGAACAGGATGCCGAGGGCCCAGAAAACCGCCGGCCCGACACGGGAGATGGTGGCGAGGTCGACGCCGAGGGCGAGGGGAAACACCAGCAGGGCGACAACTGCGAACGGGAGCACGATCCGAATCACGTCGCCGAGGCGCCGCTCCACCCGCAGGTCGATGCGGGCGACCTCCACGGCCTGGTCCCAGAAGCTCATGTCACGGTCGCCAGCCGCCCGGCGGAGAGACCAAGGACCCGCTGCGCCCGGTCGCCGAGGTGGGTGGCGTCATGGGAGACCATGACCACGGCGCCTCCACCCTCGACGGTGCGCTTGATCAAGGCATCGAGCAGCTCTCGGGCGTCGACGTCGAGACCCGAGAAGGCCTCGTCGAGATACAGGAGACGGGGAGAGGTGATGAGAAGACGAGCGGTTTCGGTGCGGCGCAGCATGCCGAACGAGCTTGCATCGGCCCTTCGCCCCGCCGCCTCGTCGAGCCCCACCACGCGAAGCGCGGGCCCGACCCGCTTTAGGTCCTCCCCGGCGAGACGAGCCGCGTGCTCCAGGTTCTCCTCGATCGTCAACTCGCCGATCACCGTCGGGACGTGGCTCATGAGCCCGAGATCGCGTCGGATGCCGTAGACCTCGGGTGATCCGAGCCTCGCCCCCAGCACGAAACCGCTGCCGGCGTCGGGTGCGATGAGGGTTGCCAGCAGCCTCAGCAGGGTGGTCTTGCCCGAGCCGTTGGGGCCTGCGATCCCGAGCACTTCACCAGGCGAGACCCGGAGGCTCAGCCCGCGTAGGATCGTCTGCCCGCCGAGGGAGACCCCGGCATCTTCGAGGACGATGTGCTGGCCCACGGCTGAAGTCTCATTCGCCTCCCCCCCAGACTCAAGTCACCCTCCATGGGCTCGGGACGTCCCAGGCCCGACCGCCGCCGGTGGGGACGAACGCCGAACCTCAGCTTCTGCGTTTCAGATATGAAACGAACCGTCTCGAGTTCGACGATTTGGGGAGCCCCTAATCGTCATCGGGAGCAGGCCCGGGCTGCCGCCACTTGGATCGGGATCGAGCGCCTACCCCCGATGCCCGCCGAGACGGACGACCGGCCGGCAGGGCAGTGACAGCGATCCCGTCGCTTCCACCAGCCTGACCCGGGTCCCCTCCATCCAGCGCCAGATGAGCCCGGCCTCCTCGGCCGCCGCGACGCTCGCCGGGACGTCGAATCCGGTGGCCTCCTCGACGTCGGGAGCGGGTCGCAGCGGCGGCGTGGCGCCCGAAGCCCAAGTCGACACCAGCCTGCCCTGATCGACCAGGACATGGCCGCCATCCTCGTTCTCCATCTCGCAGAAGCCGAGACCGCTGAGGGCTACCCAGGCATGACGGCGCTGGATCGAGCGGGCCAGGGCGTCGTGGCGGTCCCGGGCCCATCCCGCCTCCTCGTATCGCTGCTCCGAGGAGAGTTGCCCCATCCGGGCCGCCAGTGGCTGGAGAAGGAGATCGGGTTGCCATCTGATCCCTTCAACGATTTGCTCGACGACGTTTCGGTACTCGGCGGCGGGCAGAGAGCCGTCACACGGGCAATGCGCCACTCCGATCTGGGCCGGGGCGCAGCGGGCCGCCCTCGACCCGGGGCGGGCGGTGCAGCGACGGATCATGGTGGCGTCCCAGAGGGCGGCCACCACCTGATCGGCGGAGCGTTTGGAGCGAAACGGGCCGAGATAGGCCAGAGCCTTCTCCTTGAGGCCCCTCACCACCGACAGCCGGGGGAACTCCTCGTCGGTCAGCTTCACCCAGTGCGAGCTCTTCGGTGGCCTCGAGCGCCGGTTGTAACGGGGGAGGTGGGCGTGGATCAACCGCAGCTCGGTCACCTCCGCCTCGAGTGTGGTCTGGCAGACGATGTGGTCCACAGTGTCGAGCTCGCGCATCAGGTTGCCGATGGTCCGCCGCTGGTCGCCGTAGAAGTACTGGCGGACACGAGACCTGAGGTTGGTCGCTTTACCCACGTAGATCACCTGGCGGTTCCGGTCACGGAACAGGTACACGCCAGGTTGCCGGGGGAGGGCGTTGGTGAGGCCGATCTTGGAGTAGTGCGCCGAGCCCCTGGC
>JBOGEU010000370.1:0-2042 GCA_050741995.1 Acidimicrobiia bacterium
GGTGACACCCCCCTCGTCCGACCCCAGGTCGGACGGTCCCCCCGCTTCGCAGGGGGACAACAGTCCGAGCGCCACCCTCGTCCGACCCGAGGGCCAGCAACGTTGAGCCCGTTGTCCCCCCTTCCGAAGGGGGGACCGACCGAGCGCCAGCGAGGTCGAGGGGGGTTTGCCCGCGCTGCTCAGACGATCCTTCGCTTTGATGCCCATCTCGCCAGCTCGTGGCGGTTGGAGAGCTGGAGCTTTCGCAGGACGGACGAGACGTGAGTCTCCACCGTCTTGATCGAGATGTTCAGCTTGCGGGCGACCTGCTTGTAGGCGAAGCCGCGGGCGATGAGACGGAGCACGTCCTTCTCCCGGGAGGTGAGCTGGTCCAACTCCGGGTCGTCGTCGGAGGGCATGGCGCCGGCGAAGGCGTCGAGCACGAAACCGGCCAGTCTCGGCGAGAACACGGCGTCGCCGGCGTCGATCCGGCGCACGGCATCGGCGAGGTCCGCCGGCTCGATGGTCTTGGTGACATAGCCCCGAGCCCCGGCCCGGATCATGGCGATGACATCCTCCGCTTGGTCGGACACCGAGAGCGCGAGGAACTTCACATCGGGATTGGTGCCGGCCACGGCTTCGACCACGGCGATCCCCCCTCCCTCCGGCATATGGACGTCGATCAGCACCACGTCGGGGTCGAGTCCCCTGATCTCCTCGATTGCGGTATCGACGTCGTAAGCCGATCCGACGATCGAGAAATCCTCCGAGAGCTCGGCACGCACCCCGGCGAGGAACAGCCGATGGTCGTCGACGAGATATACCTCGACAGTCATCAGGCGAGCACCGGCATCCTGAGTACGACCTCGGTGCCCTCGCCAGGCTCGCTGTCGATCTCGGCCTGTCCCCCGGCTCGCTCCACCCTGGCCTTGATCGACTCGGCGATCCCCCGACGGTCGCCGGCCACACCGCCGGCTTCGAAGCCGTTTCCCTGGTCGGTGACATAGACCGCCATCTCGTCGTCGTCGACCTCGAAGTAGAGGGAGACGCGATCCGCCCCGGAATGCTTGGCGGCGTTGACCATCGCCTCGCTCGCCGCCCCGAGCAGGGCCTTGGTCCTCTCGGTCAACGGATGATCACCGACAACGACGACATCTATCGGCACCTGATGGTTGGCCTCGATCCTGCGGGCCGCGTTCTTGAGAGCCGTCGACAGCAGGTCCGCCCCGTCGACCGGGGCATTCCCGTACAGCCAATCCCGCAGCTCCGACTCCTGGTACCGGGCCAGCATCGACATCCGCGTCGGGTCGTCACTGCGCTGGATCAGTGCCAGGGTCTGGAGCACGGAGTCATGGAGATGGGCAGCCATCTCCGCCTTCTCCTCCTGACGAATCCTCTCCCGTCGCTCGGTGCCCAGATCACGGGCGAGGCGGGTCACCCACGGCCCGAATGCGACGAGGATCCCCACCCCGGTCAAGGTCACCGCCAGCAGAACCGGCCCGATCTCGTAGAGCCCGCCCACGTTCGCCGAGAACACGGCAAGACCTCCGATGAGCAGCCCGACTCCCAGGATCACCCGGAGCCGCCCCGGTCGCTCCACGGTCGGGTCCACCAAGGCGATGAGCGGGCCCGGCATGTTGCGGTCGGTGAGGGCCGCGGTCCCGAAGGCAAGGGCCCCGACGGTTAGCACCAAGGCATTGGAGGGCCAGAGCCCGGCGGCTCCCAGGAAGAGCATCAGACCGGCGAAGGCGACCCCGAGGCCGATTGCCTGGTGGGGCGCCACCGGATCCGGCTCGACGTCCTCCACCCGATCCATCTCCATCAGCCACATGCCGAGATAGACCAGCACCCCCAGCCCCCAAACCATGGTCAATGTGACGAAGGCGGCACGAACGAAGCCGTCGCTGACACCCAGGGTGTCGGCGAGGCCGCCGGCCACCCCGGCCACGACCCGGTCGCGGCTGCGACGGCGGAACTGGAGGGTCCGGAGTTGGTTCACGTCGAAATCATCGCGGCCGGGCGACACTACCTCAATCGGGGATGTCCCCGAGACTGTCGGGGTC
>JBOGEU010000371.1:0-1461 GCA_050741995.1 Acidimicrobiia bacterium
CCCTTGCCCTCATCGGCGCCATCGTTGCCGAGTTCGTGGGAGCGCAGAAGGGTCTCGGGATCCTGCTCGAACGGTTCAACTTCCAGCTCCAGATGGAGATGGCGTTTGCGGTCCTCATGGTCCTCGCCATTGTTGGCCTCCTTCTCTACTTGATCGTCGATGTCATAGAGCGAAAGGTGATCTTTTGGAAGGGCCATCCGGTGGAATAGTCGGTCGAGGTACATGGCTGGGATCCAGCGCCAACAAGGGAGGAAACACAAGTGAAACGCTCAGGTCTGACGGTTGTCGCATTGGTTGTCGCCGTATTGCTGGTGGCTGCTTGCGCTTCTGAAACTTCGTCGGAGGACACATCGGCTCCAAGCACCAGCGCGGCCGAGATGGAGTCCCTCCGTCTCGGGTTCGCATTTCCACCCGACTTCTCGATGCCTGGGTATTACGTCAGCCAGGAGCGCGGCTATTTCGCTGAGGACGGGCTCGAGGTCGAGTTGGTGATCCTCGACGGGACGGCTCAGGTGATCCAGCAGCTGATCGCAGGAAACATCGACGTTGGGGTCGGCGGCCCGCCTCCGGCCGTCCTGCTCGCCGGCGTGGAAGGGGCCGACGTCGTCGCCTTCTATCAAATAGACCAGAGGAACATCTTCGACATCGTCGTTCCCGCAGATTCCGACCTTCAGGCCCTCGAAGACCTCGAGGGTGGGATTCTCGGTGTGACCGACTTCTCGGGCGGGGAAATCCCGGTGGTCAACGCGGCATTGGAGGGAGTCGGCTTGTACGACGGCGACGACTATGTGGGCCTGGAGGTGGTCGCCGTAGGTGACGGAGGGCCCCAGGTCGCGGCAGCATTCGAAGCCGACAGGATATCGGCGTTCTCGGGTGGCGATGCCGACACGCTCGCCTTGCAGCAGGCAGGGCTGGAGCTGCGAAGCATCCTTCCTGAGGAGTACGCGGTGATCCCGGGGAATCTGATCATGGCTACCCGTGCGACCCTGGACGATCGGGCCGACACCGTCGCTCGCTTCGGCCGGGCTTTTGCGAAGGGCACGGTCTTCGCCATTTCCTCACCGAGCCAGGCGCTCGAGTTGGGCTGTGAGTTCGCACCGGACTCCTGCACGGACGAGGAGTTCGCCGAGCTGGCGATGGATTACTACGTGGACTTGGAGACACCTCCGGAAGGGTCACCGATGGGAGCCATCAACATGACCGGTTGGCAGGCCGTTCTCGGAATCCTCCAGGGTCAGGGCGAGCTCGCTGAGGATTTCACCGTCGATCCGTACGTCGATGATTCGCTGCTCGAGCAGGTCAACGACTTCGACCGTGCCGCCGTGGAGGGTGACGCCGCTGGTTGATGATGACGCACGATGGGCGGCTGGTGATTTCGACGGTCGATCAGCCAGATCGACACCGGAGGTGAGGCGGTCGCCCTCGTGAAGCCCGGTGGCTACCACCTGGACGGCTTGGAGG
>JBOGEU010000372.1:0-1002 GCA_050741995.1 Acidimicrobiia bacterium
GCCCGGGGAGACCTCGGAGCTCGACTCTTCGGTGCAGGTGGGTGTGGGTGTTGCGTTCTACAACGAGCAGACGGCTCATGGAACCCTCGACTTTGAGCTGAGGAAGACGCCTATCGCCGCTGGATACGAGTCGGCCGAGATGGAGATGGACCCACAGGGGCGTCTCACCATTCGAACCGGGCTCCAATCTCATGGTCAAGGCCTGGAGACGACGCTGGCACAGGTCGCTGCCCACGAGCTCGGGATCCCCGTCGACCATGTCAGGGTTGTCCACGGGGACACCGACTCTCCGTATGCCATGGGGACCTGGGGCAGTCGGGGAGCGACTCTCGGCGGTGGTGCCGTGGCAAGGGGGGCCCGGACGATCAGGTCGAAACTGCTCGAGATCGCCGCCCTCAACCTCGAGATCTCGATCGAAGATCTCGACGTAGCCGATGGGATGGTGCGGGTGAAAGGCTCTCCCGAGCATGCCCTGGATATCGGCACCCTCGCAGGTTGGGCCGTCACCAGGCCGGCGAGGATACCCGACGGCATGGCTCCCGGGCTGACGGCACACGAGTCGGTCGACGGCCCTCCGTGTGGCGCCTTCTCCTATGCCTGCCACGGCGCCGTCGTCTCGGTCGACGTGGGAACCGGCAAGGTGCGTCTCAGGCGGTACGTTGTGATCGAGGACTGCGGGACGATGATCAATCCGATGATTGTCGACGGGCAGGTGCACGGCGGGGTGGCACAGGGAATCGGGTCGGCCCTTTTGGAGGAGTTCCACTACGACCTTGACGGTCAGCCCCTCTCGACTACCTTCATGGATTACCTGTTGCCCTCGATCACGGATGTGCCGGACATTGAGGTGCACCACTTGGTCACACCATCGCCCCATACCGAGTATGGGATGAAGGGGATGGGCGAGGCCGGTGCCATCGGACCCATGGCCGCCATCGCCAATGCGGTGAGCGACGCCATCGGGATTCCAGCCAATCGGACACCGCTGCGGATGGGCCGGGT
>JBOGEU010000373.1:0-1540 GCA_050741995.1 Acidimicrobiia bacterium
CGGGAGGCATCGGAGATGTCGGTCTCGCCGGCACAGAACCGGGCAAACCCGTCACCGGTCCCCGGGCCCTCGACGGACGTGGCGACACCCGGGTTGGCGTCATCGAAGGCCTCCCCGACCCGGGCCGTTATTGGCTCGACGGTGGAGGATCCGGAGACGACGATGCTTCCCGAGGAGTCGCCTCCATTCTCGCCGGCCGGGGAGGTGGTGTCGACGGCCCCGTCTTCCCCACAGGCGGCGAGGACCAGGGCGACGACCGCGACCAGACCCGTCAAACGGCCGATACGGGACTTCATCCTTCTGTGCTCCTTGTTCATCGAACGAATCTCTTTGCGGGCCGCGGGTCGTCCCAACGCCCGATGTCAAGGTACGGAGCCCCGTTGACCGGGCGTTGGACCGTGGGTGAACGAGAGATGAACTCTTCGAGCCGGGTTTTCCTGACACCCACGCGTATACGCTCCTCAACTGATGCCGCCAATCTCATGGCAGGAGATCGCCGAGCGGGCCGGCGTGGACCCGGACTTTGTGGGACGGTTGGCCGAGCTCGGGATCCTGCTGCTTGACGACGCGGCAAGCTGGCGGAAGGGGACGTCCAGCTAGTCCGCATCGTGCAGACGCTTGAACGCGCCGGACTGCCTCTCGAGGGAATCGGCGAGGCGCTCCACCATGGCGTGATCTCACTCGACTTCATAGACACTGCATACAACGACCGGTGGGCATCGCCTGAGCGACATCACCTATCAGGAAATGAGCGAGCGCTCGAGCGTGCCGTTGAGCTATTGACAGTCATCCGCGAGGCGATGGGATTCGCCCCGCCGGAGCCGTCCGATCGCATGCGGGAGGACGAGATGGAGGTGGTGCCCCTGGTCCATCCTGGAGGGCTTCGAAACGGCTCTGGCAAGCGCGGGTCTGCACAATCCCCCGGAGCGGGTACCGGCGATCTGCTTTCTCGATCTGACCGGCTACACCCGGCTCACCGAAGAGCGCGGCGATGCAGCGGCCGCCGATCTCGCTCGAAGCCTCTCCACCATGGTCCAGCAGCACTCCGTGCGATATGGCGGCACCGCGGTCAAGTGGCTGGGCGACGGTGTGATGTTCCACTTTCCCGAGCCAGGCAATGGCGTGCTGGCGGCCCTGGACATGGTCGACGCAGCGCCAGACCTGGGGTTGCCGTCGGCCCACGTCGGTCTCCATGCCGGGGCGGTGCTCTTCGAGGAGGGGGACTACTTCGGTCGCACAGTCGACATCGCGGCACGCATCGCCGACTATGCCCGGCCCGGCGAGGTCGTGGTGAGCCAGGAGGTCGTTGACGCGTCGGACGCTGAGGCCATCCACTTCCGCGAGATCGGCGCCGTCGAGCTCAAGGCGTGTCAGGTGTCGTCCACCTCCACAGCGCCCACCGGCCGGACTGAGCCAAGGGTCACCGTCGCGGCCGCTCGTCAGTAGTTTCGTCGGCCATGACTTCAGCTTCGCCATCGACCCGGACCCACTACCGAATTTTTCTCGAATCCCGGATCAAGGGGGTAGTTCTAGTCACAGG
>JBOGEU010000374.1:0-2034 GCA_050741995.1 Acidimicrobiia bacterium
CATGCCATCGCCTCGGCCAGAGCATCACACACCGGCCGGGGCCGTAGCCCGCTTGACAACCATCGCCGAAACACAGAACCTCGAGTGGTCATCGATCCCGGTCACCACCTTCAACTCGGTGCCGTCGACCAGGAACAAGGTAGGTGGCGATCCCGAAGCTCCGTATCTCCTTGGCCGGCCCGCGCCCACTCAACAGCTCAGAGAGGTAATGGCGCTCACGGTCATTCGGTGTCATCGTCCTGACCAGCGTCCAAAACGCCTCACCGCGACGGGAAGCAGCGAGCCAGGCTGGTACGACAACCACGACGATCAACGGAACGAGCAGCGGCTCGATGGCCAGTAAGGCAACGATCACACCAACCACTCCCACAGCCGAGCCGATGAGACCGGACAGCCCAAACACCATGTTGTACGGTTGGTCGCTCGCACCCCGCGCCCTCTCCAGCCGGTTGAAGAACGCGGGGGTCTCGAAAGCCTCGAGATCAACCGCAGTGGCGACATCTAGTAGCCGTCCGCGCACCTCTCTGCTGACGAGCTGACCCAAGATTTGCTGCTGCTAGCGTTGAACCGCTGAGCCGATGAACATCGCCGCCGCGGTCAGTGCCAGGGCAACAGCCCACGGTGCCACCGAACCCAGCCCCGAACCGTTGGGGTCAAGCAAGGCAGCCAGAGCCTTCTGTCCCAGCAACAGCAGGACCGCGATAGCCGCAGCGTTGACCATCTGAAGTGAAGATGTGACCAGGAATTCCCTGGGACCCGCTGCCCACACGAGTTGCAGGGCCGAGCGGGCTATCCGCGGCAAGTCGCGCAGACTCACTCCGCTGTCATCAGCGGTGACATCGGCGCCGGTTTCCACATCACAAAGCTAATACCGAGCTCGACATCAACTGGGGGCGCGGCCGTGGCTCCTGCTGCTCTCCACTCAGCATGTGACCCCCTCCAAGATTGCTTCGACCTGGTCGTAGCTTTGCGGGTCGGCTGCCGTGTGTCGGCCCTCCCTGCACAGGTCGAGTGGCGTACGGCCCTCCGCGTCCCCCAGATTGGGGTCGGCGCCATGCTGGAGTAGGCGTTCGACACTTGCCGGTCGCCCGTTGCCGGCCGCGGTGCGTAGGGGATGCCCTCCGAATTCGGGATCGGCAGCGTCGACAGGAGTCCCCGTTGTCACGAGCTGGTCGATCACCGCGAGACGTTGATGGTCGGCTGCCATCACAAGGGCCCGGATCCTCGAGTCGAGGGGTGTGTTGGCGGTGAGCCAACCTGTGATGTCGCCGGCGGCGGCCGCCGTTTCAATGCCGTCGACCCGGGCTCCTGCGCCAATCAACACGTCGACGACTTCGGTCATCCCGAACACGGCGGCATGAACAAGGGCAGTACCACCTGGCACGCCGCCGGCATCGGGGCCCGCACGCAAGTCGACGTCCGCGCCTGCCTCGGTCAGCACCCGAGCCACCTCGGCGTCGCCATAGCTCGCTGCGGTGACGAGCGGCGGCTCCGGGTCTCCCGGTCTCCCGTCCGCCGGAGCATCCGCAGCGATGAGGGCCTCGGCCATTTCGGCGGTTCCCGTGACGTTCCTCCAGCGGAGGCGGGAGGTGTCGTAGCGCAGCATGGCCACATAGGAGAGTGGTGGAGCACCCCGTGGATGATCACACCAATGCTCCATGCTTGCGGTGGCCAGCTCGGGGCTGTACGCGAGCAAGGCGGTCAGTCGAGACAGATCACGGTCGTCGAGGATGCGACGCCTCTCCACCTCGACCTTCAGCTTGGCCCAACTGGCGAACCCATACTCACGAGCCAACGCCAGCTGCGCCAATGTGAGTGTCTGTGTATCAGAGACGCGCCTCATACGTTCGACTGCGTAGGGCTCCCCGGCCTTGGCTGCTCGCAGGAGATCCTTGGCCTGGGTACGAAGTTGACCCAGATCGGGTCGGGTGGGCAGATCGGGCACGACGTCTCCTCTTCTGGCCGACGGTCCGCGTGCCTGACCGAAGGAGATCGTCCAAGCGTCTTCGTTCCTTTTCGAGGTGGACTCAGTCC
>JBOGEU010000375.1:0-1259 GCA_050741995.1 Acidimicrobiia bacterium
GGTCTTCTCACCGGGCCGTAGCGCCGGATCCAGAGATCCACTGAGCACGCGTTCGATGACATCGGTGTCCCGTGCCGGATCGGTTCTCGTGCATATGGCCCATACCACCTCGTTGAGATCGGTCACGTCGATGTCGTCGTCCACAACGACGACGATGCGGCCCAGGTAAGAAGCCTGCCCCACCTGACTGGCCACATAGAGCGTCTGGCGGGCGTGACCGGGGTGACTGTTCTTGATGGAGACGACATTGAAGAGGCGGCAGCCACCCACGGCGTGGGTCCAAGCCGCGACGACATTGGAAACCCCCGCCGCCCGAATCTGCCGCTGCAGGTTCCCGCTCCTCAGGTATTGCTGGAACCGCTGCGCCTCGTATGGCGGCTTCTCCGGAGGGCAGCCGAGGAGGATGGGATCGTCCCGGTGATATATGGCCGCCACGTCGATCACCGGCTCCTGGCGCGAGGCGGAGGCGTAATAACCGGTCCACTCGCCGAAGGGGCCCTCCATCATCGTCGAGTTCGGGTGGACAAATCCTTCGATGGCGATCTCGGCGCCGACCGGGATCGGCAACCCGGTGTGACGGCCGGGGAAGCACTCGATGGGCTCCCCGACCACTCCGCCGATCCATTCCATCTCGCTCACCCCGCGCGGGATCTCGAGTGCGCTGGCCATGAAATGAATCGGGGCGACCCCGGCCAGCACCACCACCGGCATCGGCTCACCGGCTTCGAAATACGACCTCTGGTGGACCTGGCCGTCCTTGTTCGGGGAGATGTAGAGACCTGCCCTCTTCTCGTCCTGGATCATCACCCGATAGGTGCCCATGTTGACCCAGTCCGAGTTTCGGTCCTTGGTGACGACTGCGTCTCCGGTGCCGATATAGCGACCACCGTCCTCCTCGTGCCACAGCGGTGTCGGGAAGGCATGGAGATCGATGTCGTCGCCCTCCATTACGTTCTCCAGGATCGGGCCGTCTTCGACGATCCGCACCGGTTGCGGCTCGACGGTGCTCATCAGCTCCTCCCAGGCGTCGACCAGGCCGAAGGTGTCGATCCCGGGATCCAGCCCGAGGGTCAGCGCAATCCGCCCTCGGGTCGCCAGCGAGTTGACCAGGACCCGGTACCCGGAGGGGTATCCGGGGATGCGATCGAAGAGCACGGCCGGAGCGTCATCGGTGTGATGGAGCATCTCCGAGGCGCGGCCGATGTTCTCCTCCCAATCGGCCCCCTCCACGACGCGCAGCTCGCCGATCTGGTCCACAC
>JBOGEU010000376.1:0-6193 GCA_050741995.1 Acidimicrobiia bacterium
TGTCGCCGCGGAGGCCTCGTCGCCGAACCAGGCAGCGCAACGCACGAAAAGGGTCCTGAGCAAGCTCGCCTTCCAGTCGTTCCACATCGAAGGCCCGGTCGCCCTGGAATCGGCGACTGTGAGCAGATAGAGCACTTGAAGCAGTTGCAGGCTTCCCACCTCCGACGCCACTTCGTCGATCACGGCCGGGTCGGCGAGGTCACGTCTGGTGGCGGTCAGCGGCAGGAGGAGATGGAGTCTCACGGCCCTGACCAAGAGGTATGTGGTGTTGGTATCGAGCCCAGTCCGCTCGGCGAACGCAGCGGCGATCTCGGCGCCCACTTTGGCGTGCGATCCACCGTGACCCTTGCCGATGTCGTGCAGGAAGGCAGCGAGACGGAGCAGCCGGGGCCGGTTCAACTCGAGTCCGACGCGGCCGAGCTGACCGTGGTCCGATTCGATCGACTGCATCTCCGCCACAGTGCGCCACAGATGTGCGGCAACGGGGTGCTGGTGGAACGGCTCGAGCTGGGGCAAGGTGGCCACGACGCCCCACTCGGGGAGCACATGCGCGAGGTGTCCTTGCTCCCAGAGCCTGTCGAAGCTGGCTCTCCCACGATCCCCGGCCTCGAGTAGCCGGTCGAGATCGTCGATCGTTGGGGGAGAGTAGGGTCCGATCGACTCAGGCGAACCGGCGATGCGGGACCAGACCCGCCGGGTGGCAGGCACTGTTCGGGCTTCCAGGACCTCCGGCCATTTGCGCTCGGCGAGACGGTCGATCGACTGCATGGCGGCAACGAGACCCTCCGCCGTCTCGAACGTGTCGCGCCCCAGCCAGCGCGCAACCGGCTCGCGCAATTCGGGCGAGAAGACATCGTGCGCCCTGCCGGTCACGGCATGGAGTGCGTTGCGAACCTGGAGAAGAACCTCGCGCGCCTGGTCTACCTCTTCCTGATGCTGGGTGGAGAACCTGCCGATCAACTCCTGGCGTCGACGCTCCCATCCGAAGCCCTGCAGTGCGCGCAGCCCTCCGCGACCGGTCTTGATATCGACGGCCATCAGCCGATACGGGGCCTCGGCCCGCCTGCTTCGCTCGGCCTCCACCAGATAACGGCGAAGGGGACGAGCCCGCGTCACCCGAGTCACGGCCTCCATCAGCTGTTCGAACAGCTCTTCGGAACCGGCAACGAGCCGACTGGTCAGGAGCGTGGTCTGAGTGTCGAATCTCTCTCGTGCGGCGTCCGACGCCTCCCGGACCGTGCGCACGGAGTGGCCGAGACGGAGCTTGGCATCCCAGAGAGGGCGGAACAGGTCGGCGGCGGCAGCAGAGGCGTCCCCTCCCTCATGCAGGAGCATCAGGTCGACATCGGAGTACGGGCTCAGCTCGCCCCTGCCGTAGCCCCCAAGGGCCACCACCGCCATCGGCGCCGCTCCCGGGGCCACCAGCGTTGACACCGTCCGGTCGAGGCTCGCGGTCAACGCCGCACACACTTCACGACCTCCATGACCGATGCGATGCCGTCGCAGCGAGTCGCGGAGGTCGATGAAGTCGGAGAGGAACAGGTTCCCCGAATCAGATGGCGTCGGCACCTCGCTCACCGGTACGGATGCGTACCACGTCTTCGACCGCAACGACGACGATCTTGCCGTCCCCGATCTCCCCGGTGTGCGCCGCCGACTCGATCGCAGCTACCGCCGGCCCGGCCAACTCGTCGGTGACGATGACCTCCAGCCGCACTTTGGACACGAACTCCACTTCATACTCGGCGCCCCGGTAGACCTCGGTCTGGCCTCCCTGGCGGCCGAAGCCGGAGATGTCGCTCACCGACATCCCGGAGACGCCGGCGGTCTTGAGGGAGTCCCGCACCTGCTCCAGCTTGAAGGGCTTGATGAAGGCGATGATCAGTTTCATTCAGCAGTCCTTTCGACCCCAATCCTCACGACCGCAGTCCGTAGACGTGTCGTCGTTTCTTCCCGCATCATCGGCTCTCCTGTCAGTGCCCGGCCAGGGTGGCGCTGCCGCTGCTGTACGCCGCCTCTGCGTGCTCGACCAGGTCCAGGCCGCTGTCCTCGACCTCTTCGGAGACCCGAACCCCGATCGTGGCCTTCAGGGCGAGCATGATCAGCGTCGTCACCACAAAGCAGTAAACGATGGTGGCGCCATTGCCCAGGGCCTGCTCACCGAGGAGTCTGAACCCACCTCCGTAGAACGCGCCCGCCATGAACTCGCCGCCGAAGAACTCGGGTTCGGCGAAGAGTCCGATGGCCAGCGAGCCGACGAGACCGCCGACGAAGTGGATCCCGACGACGTCCAGAGCGTCGTCATAACCGGCCTTGTTCTTCAACCCGACCGCGAAACCGCAGATGATGCCGGTGGCCAACCCGATCCAGATCGGCGACATCCCGGCCACGAAACCGGCGCCGGGGGTTATGGCCACCAGGCCGGCCACGATTCCAGACGCCACACCGAGATTCGTGAAATGGCCGTCCCGGAACTTCTCGACGAATCCCCATGACAGCCCGGCCGCCGCCGCCGCCAGGAAAGTGTTCATGAAGGCCTGTACCGCCTGCCCATTTGCCGCCAGGGCCGAGCCGGCGTTGAACCCGAACCAGCCGAACCAGAGCATCCCGGTACCCAACATCACCAAGGGCATCGAGTGCGGCGGATGACCCTGGCTCGGCCAGCCCTTGCGCTTGCCCAACACCAGGACCGCGGCGAGTGCGGCGATACCTGCGTTCACATGGATAGCGGTGCCTCCCGCGAAGTCGAGTGCACCCCTGTCTCCGATCCAGCCGCCGTACACCCACTTGAAGATTGGGACGAACACCAGAAGCAACCAGGCCGGAGCAAAGATCGCCCAGGCCGAGAACTTCATGCGATCGGCGACCGCACCGGAGATGAGAGCCGGCGTGATCACCGCGAACATGCCGAGAAAGGCGACTGTCAACAGAGCGGAACCGCCGTCTTCACCGGTTATGCCCAGGCCACGAAGGAACGCCATGTCGAGGTTTCCGAGCAGGGCTCCGTCACCCGACTGCGCCAACGAGAAGCCCACTACCGCCCAGACGATCGGGATGATTAGCAGACACCAGAAGTTCATCATCAACATGTTCAGGACGTTTCTCGTCCGGTCCATGCCTCCGTAGAACAGTGCCAGACCCGGCGTCATGAACAACACGAGGGCCGCAGAAGTCAACACCCACGCCGCATCACCAGTATCCATCAGCACTCCTCCAACCGGTTGGTTCTGTTGCCGCCGCATCGTTTCCAGGCACTGTTTCAGAAATGTTTCTGCTCGCCGAAGAGATCGTGAACACGACCATCAGTGCGCGAACGAACCGTTGAGGCGGATGCCCGGTCGCTGACCGTTCGCTCCCGGTGGTGGATACGCTGGATGGTGTCCAGCAACCAGTGAGCGGATTCGATGAGCGACGAAGTACGGGACGGCAGTCACGATTTCGACTTCGAGTTCGGTGAATGGACGGTCGAGCTCTCCCGGCTCGTCGAGCCCCTGACCGGATCGAACAGCTGGGTGGAATACCAGGGAACCTCAGTTGTGCGCCCGGTCTGGGGTGGTCGGGCCAACCTCGGGGAGCTCGATCTCGAAGGTCCGGCCGGTCACATCCAGGGTCTGAGTCTTCGTCTCTACAGCCCCGACTCCGGTCAGTGGAGCATCTTCTGGGCCAGCAGTAAAGATGGAGCTCTCGGCGAGGCGATGGTCGGCGCTTTCCACGGCGGGATCGGTGAGTTCCACAACGGGGAGCTCTTCGACGGGAAGCCCATCGACGTGCGATTCTTCTTCACCGAGGTCACGCGCAACTCGTTCCAGCTGGAACAGGCCTTCTCCGATGACGATGGCAGCTCGTGGGAGGCGAACTGGATCGCACGATTCAGCCTGGTCAACGACAAGCTTTGAGGCCCTGGGGAGGATCGGATGACACCCCGCCTCTTGACAGCGCACGTCTCGGTTGCTATAAATCGGTCGATCGACCGAAGCGCTGGAGCATACCTTGACAGTTGAGCCCAGGACCAAATCCACCATCCTTGAAGCCGCCAAGCAGGCTCTGCTCGACGTCGGGTATGCCGGGTTGTCCACCCGGAAGATCGCCGAGGCGGCCGGGGTTCCCCTGAGCCAGATCCACTACCACTTCGGGTCGAAGCAGGGACTGGTCCTCGAGGTGCTCGAGGAGGAGAACCGGAAGCTGCTCAAACGCCAGGAGGGCATGTACGCCAGTGACATGCCACTTTGGAAGCAGTGGGAGCAGGCGTGTGACTTCCTCGACGACGACTTCGAGTCGGGTTACGTCCGGGTCCTCCAGGAGATGATCGCCGCCGGGTGGTCCAATCCCGAGATCGCGGCCGCGGTCAAGGACATGCTCCACAAGTGGTTCACCTTGCTCGCCTCTGTGGCGGAGAGGGCGGCACACCGGATCGGTGGGCTCGGCCCCTTCACCGCAGGGGAGGCCGCCGTGGTCGCGGGGGCGCCCTTCCTCGGCGTGGAAACCATGATCCTGCTCGGGTTCACCGACGAGGAGATCCCCGCCAGATCGGCCCTGCGAAAGTTCGGCGAGATCCTGCGCGCCATGGAGAATGAGACGTGAGAGCGGTCGTCCCCGACCTGGCCGGTCACGTCGAACGCGGAGGCGTCCGCCTCGGCTACGAGATTTTCGGGCAAGGCGAGCCGACCATCCTCCTCATGCCCTCTTGGACCATCATCCACTCCCGTTTCTGGAAGATGCAGGTGCCTTACCTCTCTCGTCATTACCAGGTGATCACTTACGACGGGCCGGGCAACGGTCGTTCCGATCGGGTCACCGATCCCGCCCGATATGCCGCCGACTCCTATGCCGCAGACGCGGCAGCGGTGCTCGATGAGTGCGAGGTGGAGCGGGCGGTAGTGGTTGGCCTCTCCCTGGGTGGCCAGTATTCGCTGCGGCTGGCGGCCAACTATCCGGAGCGGGTGATGGGGTTGGTGCTGGTAGGGCCGGCGTTGCCCCTGGTGCCGCCAAGGCCAGAGCGGGAGGCCGCTTTCGAGAACCTGCATCGACCATTCCCGGATGATCCCCAGCGCTGGGACAAGTACAACATCTCTTACTGGCACCACGACTACCGGGACTTCGTCGAGTTCTTCTTCAGCCAATGCTTCTCCGAGCCGCACTCCACCAAGCCGATCGAGGATGCGGTGGGCTGGGCGCTGGAAACCGGGCCCGGGATCCTCGAGGCCGAGGCCGATCGTCCGCTCCTCGGCATAACGGGAGAGGAGATCTTCGAAGGGCTCAGGTGCCCCACCCTCGTGGTTCACGGGACCAAGGATCGGATCCAACCGTATGAGATCGGGGTCGAGGCGGCACGCCTCGCCGGGGGGAGCCTGGTGTCGATGGCCGGGCCGGGTCACATCCCCAATGTGCGGGACCCGGTCCGGTTCAACCTCGTCCTTCGCGACTTCATCCAACGGGTGGCGGCGTGAGAGCCGCCGACCCCGAGCTGGAGGGCACGGTGGACCGGGACGGGATCGGCATCCGTTACCAGGTGTACGGGTCAGGGCAGCCGACCCTGTTCCTGGTCCCGCCGGCCCCGATCACCCACTCCCGGATCTGGAAGGGCCTGATCCCCTATCTGGCCCGACACTACCGGGTGGTCACCGTCGACGGCCGCGGGAACGGCGGCTCCGGCCGCCCGACCGACCCGGCGGATCACAGCACCGAGGCAAACCTGGGGGACATGGTGGCCGTGCTCGACACCGCCCGGGCTCCGAAAGTGGTGGTGGTCGCCCATTGCCATGCCAACTGGTGGGCGCTCAGCCTTGCCGCCGCCCATCCGGAGCGGGTGGAGGGGTTGATCGCCATCGAGCCCGGAGTCCCCTATCTGGGGAGGCCGCAGCCCCACTGGCTCGAGGCCGGACCGCACTGGGAGGAGATCCTCGACGACCCCACCGGATGGGCTCTGTTCAACAAGCAGGTCATCACCACCCAGCATCGGCGCTGGGTCGAGTTCTTCTTCGGGGAACAGCTGGTGGAGCCGCATTCCACCAAGCAGTACGAGGACGCCGTTGCCTGGGCCTTGGAGTCGACCGGCGAGGTCCTGGCCGCCGCAGAGGAAGGATTCGACATCGGGATCCCCGACCGAGAGGCGGTCGAGGAGATATGCCGCACGCTCCAAGTCCCCACCCTCACCATCCACGGTGACCGGGATGTCTGCCAGCATGTCGACCGG
>JBOGEU010000377.1:0-1192 GCA_050741995.1 Acidimicrobiia bacterium
CACCTCCGCCACTGGGCCCAGGGCGGCGAGACCAGCCTGGCAAACCTCGCCAGCCTGTGCCGAGCTCACCACCGAGCCGTGCACGAGGGGGGCTAACCTCGATCCTCGGCTCCATAAATCCCCCTGAGATCTCACCTCCCGACGTCGGACCCATCAGCGGGGCGGAAAGCCGAAGCGAAGTCGTCGTCCTCCCCACCAGGGGATGGGGATGTCAAGCTCGGGGAAGCCGGCGTCGATGAGCACGGGTGTGTAGGTGCGCAGTGCCAGATCGACCCGCACGTGGTCCTCGGCCACCGTGACGGTCCCGGTGTTGTCGAGGAAGTGGCGCCAGAGCCGGTCGGGGGTGGCCAGCTCGTAGCGGGGGAGCTTGCGGGCCAGCAGGCGGTAGCAGTTGCCGGCGAGCACGGTGAGCGTGGTGTCCAGATCGACGTTGAGGGGCAGCCCCGAGGCCAAGGCGTTGAGGTGGAAGCCACAGATGTCGGCGTCGAGCTCGTTCTCGATGATCATCCGCTCGGCGTAGCGGCTGAAGAGGTCCTTGGCCGCGGTGGTGACGTCGTTGGTGATGAGCAGGGTCGGTTCGACCCGGCCGATGTTGCGGATGGCGATCTGGCGCAGCGGGGCCTCGATGCCCTTGAGGTGGACGACCTCCTCGTGGATCTGGGGACGGCGGTAGCGCCCGGTCCGCTTGACGCGGTAGGTCGTCCACTCAGACGAGGCCAGGGCGGCCAGGTGCTCGAGCACCTTGGCCCCCCGCTGGCGAAGCGTGAGGAAGGTGATGCCCCGGGCGGCCAGCTCGTCGAGCATCGAGTAGGTGGTCAGCTTGGAGTCGAAGCACAACAGCCCGGGATCGGCCCCGGCCACGCCCTTCCAGTACTCGGCGAAGGCGATGACCTCGCCGGCCTGGTCGGCCTTGGTGAGATCGGCGTTGGCGTAGACCATCTCGGTGGAGGCGTGGTCCTGGGCGACGAAGGTCAGCACCGACCGGGTCCGCTGCGACCGCGTGGGGACGTAGTGCTTCTCCAGGGGGACCTCGGCGCCGTGGTGGCGGATGGCGTGGAAGTCGAGGTTGAACCCGGCCTCGCCGGTGTAGAGGCCGGCCTGCCGGCAGCGGCGGGCCAGCTCGGTGAGCAGCGCGAGGTTGGCCGCACGCCGGACTCGGTAGGAGTAGCTGGTCAGGTGGGTGGCCTTGGGC
>JBOGEU010000378.1:0-4403 GCA_050741995.1 Acidimicrobiia bacterium
ATCCCTCCCACTCTTCGGGTCGGGTCCCTGAAATCGGGGGAGGGATGACGAAGTCGGTGATGGTCACCCCATTGGTGAAATCGCCGTCGACCGGGTCGATGTCGAAGATCTGGGCTGCCTCACCGTTGAGGACGTAGAGATGGCCGTTGGCGGCGAGGGTAGGGTCCTCGGTGTCACCCGATCCTTCGACACCGAGGTCGATGAAGTCCGAGAGGTCGGTGTCGTCGAAGACACCGTTCTGGAGATCGATGACGTGGACTCCACTGGGGTTGTCGTCGGAGACGAAGAGGGTGCCGTTGCCACTGGGGTCGTAGGCGATCCCGGTCGGCTCGTCGGTGGGCAGGCTCCCGGTGTCGGTGACGGTGTTGGTGTCGAGCGAGTAAACCCAGAGGTTTATCCCGTCGAAGGGCTCGATGGCATTCCGGTCACCGTCGACCACCAGCAGGTCGTTGTTGGCGGCGTCGTAGACGAGACCGGTGGGGCCTGGCGCCAGCGGTGTCCACTCGGTGGTGTCGATGCTCTGCACCTGCTCGACCGTGGTGTCGGCCTGCGCCATGCCGAGGCCACCGGGGGCGAGGCCGGTCACTACCAGTAGACCGGCCAACGCCGCGACGATCAGTCTTCTCCCCAAACTCCCGCTCATCCGAACTCCCCCTGTTTCCCCTGGGTGGGGAGCAGCCGATTCCGGCTGCTCCCCACAATCCCTACTCTCCAAATGCCCGCTTCAGGAACGCCGCCATCTGACCTCTGGTCACTGCCTGGTCGGGGCAGAACCGGTTGTTGGTCGGCGGGTTGCACCCGACGGTGATCCCGGCCTGGGCCAGCCTCTCGATGGCGCCCTCGAAGATGTCCCCGTTGTCGTCGACGAACCGGTCCGGTCCGTTGTAGGCGGGAAGGCTGAATGCCCGTGCCAGGAAGGCCGCCATCTGGCCCCTGGTCACGCTTCTCTCACCGCAGTACCGGTTGTTGGTCGGCGGGTTGCATCCCACGGTGACCTCGGCCGTGAAAAGACGGTCGGCGGAGTTCTCGTAGAACAGGCCGTCGTCGTCGACAAACAGGTCGCCACCACCGTTGTCCGAGTAGTCCAACGCCCGGACCAGGAACACTGCCATCTCACCACGGGTCACCGGGTCGTCGGGGCAGAAGCGGTCATTGGTCGGTGGGTTGCAGCCCAGGGTGATCCCTTCCGCCTTCAACCACTCGATGGCGTTCTCGAAGATGTGGCCGTTGTCGTCGACGAAGGGATTGTCCGGCGTGCCACCGCCACCACCTCCACCGCCGCCACCGCTGGCGGAGCCGACGATCAGGGTCCTGACCACCGTCACCGCGTTCTGACCGTCGGAGACACGCACCGTGATGGTGTGGGTCCCCTGGCTCAGGTTGGACTTCACCAGGTTGCCGCCGGTGCCGAGCAGACCGTTCTTGTTCGAGGTCCAGGTGATGCTGGCCGAGATGTTGCCCGCCTCGGGATCGGATGCCGTGGCGCTGAAGGTGAAAGGCTGGCCCACGGCCACCGTGTCACCGTTGTCCGGCTCGGAGACCGACAACGTCGGCGGGCTGTTCACCTTCTGCACCGTGACCCGAACCTCGTCGAAGTTGGTCAGGGGATCGGTGCCGTTTTCGGTTGCGGTGAGTCGAAGGACGTAGACACCGACCATGTTCACATGGAGGAAGGCACCGGGGAGTGCCGCGTTCACCGTGGAGGTGGGGCTGGCACTGGACCTGAACTTCGTGTTGGCCCCCACCGGGTGGCTGACCACCGTCCACAGCGCGGTGATCGGCTCGTCTGCGGTCACGGAATCGTGCCCGTTGTCGCCACCGTCGGTGACGATGCCGCCGAGCGAGGTCGCCGGCGAGATCGAGACCACCTTGTCGGCTCCGGCGAACGCCTGGGGCGCCTGGTTCCCGGTGTCGGGGAAGCTGTTCTGCCAGATGGTGTTGTCCTGGGTCGGATCCTCGTTGGCCCAGTCGATCAGGATCGGGAGCCTGCTGGCAGTGGTGGTCGGGTCACGGGGAACGATGTTGTTCCGGAAGAACTCGTTGTCGGTCTTGAAGACACGACCAGTGACTCCTCCCCAACTCGTCAATGGCAGGGAAGTGAGTGGTCGCTTCCAGTACCAGCTCCCGGTGCGGCTGTTGTCGATGGCCATGATGAACAGCTCGCTGCCGAGGATGGCCACCACCGGGCGCTTGTAGTCGCCGACCGAGCTCTGCTGGTCCATCTTCACGTTGTGCTGGGTCCAGGTCCCCGCCGCGGTCCTCGTGTAGAGGATCACCTGGGGGTCGACAGTGTGCTGGGTATTGGCCCCGGTGCGCTGGGTCTCGGTAGCGATGTAGATGTTGTCCGAGGCATCCTTGATCAGGCTCAACTCGTCGTCGGCGTGGACCACAGCCACGGTCGCCGGGTTGGAGCCCTGGACCAGCGGTACCGTCTCCCGGGCCCAGGTGGAGGCGCCACCGGTGAGCGTGGGGGTCGCGAACTGACCGAACGCCATGGTCTCGGTGGTGGCAACATTGCCTTCCGTCCCCGAGACGTTGGCGAAGAGCGGGATGTCGGTCCCCACCGGCACGTCGGCGAACACATCGGGATTGGGCAGGGTGTCGGCCTGGTACTGGACCCCGGGGGTGCCGTTCCCGCTGATCGCCGCCGCCAGGTTGGCCCTGGGGTTGCTCCCGATCACGACATCGTTGGCCACGGCGCCGGTCAGGGTGGTCACGAACCGGTAGATCTTGGAGCCGATGGTGACTGTCTCGTTCGGGGCTACCACCGCACCGGCGTCGATGGTCAGGGTCCCGGTGCCGAACGTCACCGCGTTCCAGTTGGCCACGTTCGCCAGGTCCAGGGTGTAGAAGAGATACTTCGAAAAGCGGCCGTTCTCGTTGCCGTTGTCCCCATCCTCGGCGGCGGCGACGGCGAGGGTGTTCCCCACCTGGGTGATCTGGGTCTGGCCCTCACCGACGGGGAAGATCAGATTGACCGGGTTCGCCCAGCTTGCTCCGTCGTCCACGGAGCGGCTGACCTTGAGCCCGCCCCCGTCCATCTTCGAGGCCCAGAGATCGCCGTTGGAGTCCTTGAAGATGGCGGCGCGGGAGTTGGCCGCCTCGAAGTCGGGAACGGACGAAGAACGCAGCAAGGTGTAAGTCCCGGCGCTGTAGCTGTAGACGTAGAGCGAGGTGGTGGCGCCACCGCTCATCAGCACGTAGAGCTCGCTGTTGGCGTCGTCCCAGAAGATGTCGGGGCGGTCGGTGGCGGTGACGCTGACCTGGACCTTGGGGACGGGTTGGTTGCCCGGGGCCTCGGGGATCGCCTCCCCGACTATCCACCAGGCCGATTCGACCGAGGCGACGCCACCGTTGGCGGTGGAGGCCATGGGGAGGATTGCGTCCCAACGCCCGTCGACGAACCAGGAGCGGTGCTGGTTCTTGGTGTCCCACTGACCGTCTTCGTCCTCGAGTCCGGCGGTGCTGGCGCCGGGCACCGGCGCCGGGCCGGTGTTACCTGTAAGTGCCTGGGCCGGTGTCATGGCCACCACCTGCACCAGCGACACCACCAGCGCGAACGCCAGCAGCGCATAAGAAAAACGTGTGCCCCCATCCGGAGCGATCCGGTTACCCATCGATTGTCTCCCTGCCCGTTTGAAGAAGCCCCACAGCTTCTGTCCGCCGATACTAAATGCAGTCGGCGACCACTCCAAGTGGTTATCCGACTATTTTCGGTGACCGGCTCCCCCGAGCCGAGCTCGACCGGTCAGGGCGTCAACGTAGCAGCCACCAGGGGCAACGAATCCTGGATCGGGGTAGTCCCATCGACCCATATCAGCCGGGCATCTCTCTGCTCGAGCCCCGTCGCAACCAGGCGGGTGACGGTGCCGGCATCGGTCAGGAATCGGCGCCGGGTGGCCGGGTCGAGCTCCCGGGCCCGCTCCGACCATCCCCGGTGATCGAGCCGCTGCTCGCAGACTTCGAGCGGGGTGTCGACCACGACCACCAGGTCGGGGCGGGGCATCGTGTCCAGGTAGCGATCGAGTGAATCGGAGTCGGAAACGTCGTCGAACCCGGAGGCGAAGAGGGCCACCCCACGCTGGGCGAAGCCCTCGTCGATCACCAGCCAGCCGGGCACGGCACGCTCGGTGGCCAGTTGGTAGCGGGCCATCAAGTTGAGGATCCAGCCCAGCACCAGATCCTGTCCCCGATCCCGATCGACCCGCCTCCGTTGGGTGGCGAGGACCGCCTCCACCAGGGCGGGATGCGAGGCGACGAAACGCGACAGGGCCGCAAAGCGATCAGTGGACCGGGCATAGGCCGGCTTCCACAGCCGGCCCGAGCTCGACCTCGACAACCGTGCCGCGGCCCGCGCCAGCGGGTCCTCGCCGTGGTCCCGGATCGCCGACCGCACCGCATCT